>NZ_MWZE01000001.1:0-32909 GCF_002259525.1 Rickettsia endosymbiont of Culicoides newsteadi
TCTATGGAGAATCCAATAGTTGCTAAAGAATTTTTGGCAACTCATTTGCCTAAAGATGTGTTGGCTTTAATCGATAGTACATCTTTAAAATTAGAAAAAGATAGTTTTATTGAGCCAGACCTTTCTGAAACTATCTCTGATGTATTATTTTCTGTTAAGTTTAATGATCAGGATGGCTATATTTTTTTGCTATTGGAACATCAAAGTACTGTTGATAAAATGATGGCATTTAGGTTATTTAAATATATGATTAATATTTGTGATCTATATTTAACTACTAATCCTAAAGCTATAGTCAATTCAGGAGAATTTGGGGCTAGGAACGATGGAGCGACGCCTATAAGTAATAGGCGAGCGACGAGTGACGACGTCACCAACTTCTCATCAATTGACTATAAAAGCCTTCCATTAATTTATCCCTTAATACTTTATAATGGCAAGAAGAAATATAACGAACCTCTTAATATATGAAATTTATTTAGCCATCCAGATTTAGCCAGAGGCTTCTGGACAAATGATTGTCAGCTTATTAACGTACATGACATCCCCGATGAAGAACTCAAGAAAAAAGTATGGTCTGGGATTTTGTTATTTTTCCTCAAACACATCCACGAACGTCAATTACTGAAAAGATGGCAGGAAATTTCTCATCTCTTGCCTAAATTGAGTAAAATAACAATAGGTCATGACCACATAAGAAATCTATTGACCTATACTTTGACCTTTATTGAGCAAAGTGATAAAATAGAGTTAGAAAAAATATTAAAAAATAGTTTAACTAAAGAAAAAGGAGAAAAACTTATGCCTAGTATAGCTCAAGTATGGAAAGAAGAAGGGATTCAAATCGGAGAAGCTAGGGGAGAAGCTAGGGGAGAAGCTAGGGGAGAAGCTAAAGGAGAAGCTAAAGGAGAAGCTAAATTAATAAAAATGATGATAAATAATGGTAGCTCTATTGAAGAAGTAGCGAAAATTACTGGACTATCTATTACTAAAATCAATGAATTACTGAAAGTACAGTAAATAATGGATTATTAAACTAAAAATTATGTCATTATTTCTTTCACAAAAAAACAAGACTATAGGGATAGTTGGTCTAGGTAAGACTGGTATGGCTGCTTATCAATCGCTAAATAAAGTAGCTAGGATAATTTGTTATGATCAACTAGGTAGTAGTAGGGATGCTTTCAGTAAAATTTATGGAAACGATAATTTGGTTAGCTTTTCTGATCAGCGGTGGCAGGATATTGATAAGATATTGTTGAGTCCAGGTGTTCCCTTATCGCATGACATTGTTACCATGGCGAATGTCCGTAATATATCAATAACCTCAGATATAGACTTATTATTTGAGGAAGTTAAGTTTAGAGGTGGGAAGAAAGCTAATTTCATCGGTATAACTTGTACTAATGGTAAGAGTACTACCACTGCTCTAACTGGTCATATTTTACAGTTTTGTGGTTTTGATTATCCAGTTGGCGGGAATATTGGTGTTCCTGCCTTAAGTATGGGATTAGATTGTCAAGGGTATGTATTAGAGCTATCTTCCTTTCAGTTAGACTTATTAAGCAGTTTTAAAGCTAAAATTGCTGTGCTACTTAATATTACCGAGGATCATTTAGATCGGCATAATAATATGCAAGGCTATATTGTCGCTAAAAAGAAAATCTTTGATCGAATGGATAAAGATTCATTTGCCATAATTAGTGTTGATAATGAAATTACCAACAATATTTTCTTAGAGTTACAAAAGGAGAATACCACAAATTTAATACCAATCTCTGTTGGTAAAATCCTTGATAAAGGAGTATCAATTTGTAATAATGTTGTTTATGACAATATTTTTGAACCAATTACTATTAATTTGCCAAATAATAGCTATCTACAAGGCATCCATAATCAGGAAAATATTGTTGCCAGTTATGCGGCTTGTCGGATTATAGGGGTAAGACCAGAACAAATAATTGCTGCTATCGAGTTATTTAAGGGGTTACCACACAGAATGCAATATGTTGGTACAATATACTCAGATCATTCGAGTATGATAAAATTTTATAACGATAGCAAAGCTACCAATAGCATTGCTGCTTCTAAATCCCTTGCTGCACTTGATAATATATATTGGCTAGCTGGAGGAGTGGCAAAAGAAGGAGGAATAACAAATTTAGCTCCATGGTTTGATAAAATTCATAAGGCTTATCTTTTTGGTCAAGATAAAGAACTTTTTGCATCGTCACTTAAGGGTAGAGTAAATTTTCAAATTTGTCAAAATTTGCAGGAGGCTTTTAATGTTGCAGTTAGAGATGCAATGCAAGATATAGGGAGCATAAAAAATATTTTGTTAGCTCCAGCTTGTGCCTCTTACGATCAATTTAAAAATTTTGAAGAACGCGGAAATCTATTTATAGAGTTATATAATATTATTGCTAACCATGATTAAAGATAATCATAATAATGAATTATCTAACAATTACCTAAAATGGTGGTGGCGTAGTATCGACCAGCAAATGATTATTGCTTTAGTAATCCTGTTTGTTTTTAGTATGATGTTGGTTACTACAGCTGGACCAGTAATAGCAAATAGAATAGGACTCAATGAGCATTATTTTGCCTCTAGACAATTATTTTATCTTGCTAGTGCATCGCTATTGATCATTCTTTTTTCCCTTTTTTCCAAAAAATGGTTAAAGAGATTGTCAATTTTAGGATTTATTGTTAGCATATTGTTATTAATTTTAGTTAAATTCTATGGTTATGAAGTTAAGGGGGCTATTCGCTGGATTAATATTTTAGGTTTTTCGATGCAGCCTTCAGAATTTATAAAACCATTTTTTGCGGTAGTTGCAGGTTGGATATTATCATTGAAATTTGAGGGGGAATTTCCAAGTTTTTCTATTTGTATAGTTCTGTATGGTATCATTGCTTTATTATTAATTATCCAGCCAGATTTTGGTATGTTAGTGATGGTTACTGCAGTTTTTGGTATTCAGCTTTTTGTTGCTGGTATGCCAATATTTTGGATTATGCTTGCTGCTTTTATGTTGTTATTTGGTGTTACAGCAGCTTATTTTTGGCTGCCTCATGTAGCGAAAAGGATTAATAGTTTTTTTGATCCAGAGAGTATTAGTAATTATCAAGTTAGTAAGTCAATCAGAGCATTTGAGCATGGTGGTTTATATGGTTGTGGTCCTGGTGAAGGAGCGGTAAAACAAGTATTGCCGGATTCTCATGCTGATTTTATTTTTGCTGTTGCTGGTGAGGAATTTGGGGCGATTATCTGCTTGATAATTATAGGAATATTTGCTTTTATAGTGATTCGTAGTTTACTGAAACTCATTAACGAAGAAGATAAATTTGTTCAATTGGCAGCAAGTGGTATTGTTGCACAGATAGGTTTACAAGCCTTAATTAATATAGGTGTTACCTTGAATTTATTACCAACCAAAGGGATGACATTACCATTTATTAGCTATGGTGGTTCTTCAACTTTTGCCATAGCTATTGCTACAGGGATGCTGCTTGGTTTTACCAAACATAAAACTTCCCTTACTAACTATAAAATTCAAGATATTGACATATGAAGAGTATAATTGTTGTTGGTGGTGGTACGGCAGGCCATCTATTTCCCGCTATTGCTTTGGCTGAAGAATTGGTGAAACGCGGGTATAAATTACACCTTATTACTGACGTTAGATGCCAAAAATATTTAACTGAAGATTTACCGCTCATTCCACATATAATAAATTTTAGATTGCCACCGAAAGGGTTGTTTAATAAGTTTAAATTATTAATTTGTTTATTATTTATGATTTTTAAGATGTTATTGCTATTAGTGCAGGTCAAACCTTGTGTTATAATTGGGTTTGGTGGCTATCCCTCTGCTCCTCCTCTGATAGCAGCTGTATTGTTACGTATTCCTATCGTAATTTATGAACAAAACTGCTTTATTGGTAAGGTCAATAGATTATTCTTAAAATGGGCCAGAAGAGTTGCGCTTACCTATGAGGAAACTAAAAATTATAATATTGTTGACTATAATAAGAAATTAGTTATAGGAAATATAGTACGGGATAATGTTAAAAAGCTGAAAGTTAAGGATAATTTTAGCAATGATATTTTTCGAATATTGATTTTTGGTGGAAGTCAGGGAGCAAAGGTGTTTTCTACTTTAATACCGGAAGCGATTAAGATATTAGTGCAATCAAATCCTGATATTAAACTACATATTACCCAACAAGCTCCTCCAGAAGATTTAGACAATATTGCTAAAATTTATAGTGAATTAAACATCCCACATAAAATAGCCGATTTCTTTTATGATATGGATCAGCAATATGCCAATCAAGAACTAGTAATATCAAGGGCTGGGGCATCAACTATTTCTGAGCTTAGCTATATTGGCTTGCCGGCAATTTTTATTCCGCTACCTTTTGCTACTGAAAACCATCAATTCTATAATGCCAAGGCACTGGAAGATAGTGGGGCAGGGTGGTGTTTTGAACAAAATAAAATTACTGCAGAAAAATTAGCCGATAAACTCTTAGTGCTAATAAAAAATCGTGATATACTGGAGCGGGCATCTTGTGAATTATTAAAGCGGAAAAATGACGGTAGTAATATTTTAGCTGATACAGTAGAAGAAATAGTAAACTGATTCTTGCAACTTGGGTGATTTTGTGTCATTAATTATGTTACTATAAAATTATCGGACTAATTTATGTTAAAAAAAGTTATTATTATAGTTTTGGGATTATCCCTACTTTCAGGTTGTACTGATGGGTTTAGAGGATATTTCAAAAAATCTGCTAATAATAAAATTATAGATAGTAAAGGTTTTGCCGGTGGCAAACGTCCACCGCTTTATAATAAGAAATATATAGCGATGGCAAAAAGAAATGTTATGGAAGAAAATTTTGATGATGATGAGGGGGATTTGTTTAGTGAATATGATACTGAAACAATCAATCCAACTTTAAGAAATCGTCAAATGTATATTAAGATGGTAAAACAAGATGCGGAACGTAATGAAAAACGTAAGCAAAATCAAGAAAAAGAATATCCTTCATTGAATTCGGCAAATGATAAGCTGAAGAAACAAAATAATGATAAGAATGATCAAGCAAACAATAATTTGCACAAAGAGCTAGAGCAAATTAAAGCTATTTTGCGTGAAACTAAGAAAGATTTAGAAAAATATAGATGTCCTGCACGACAAACTACTAACCAACAAACTGTTGATAAAGTTTTACCAAATAAAGCTAAAACAGGTAGTAGTAAAAAAATTAAGGAAGTCGAAGCCAGTAAGAATAATAAAACTAACAAGCCACTTGGCAAGTCAGAGATGCAAAAGAAATTTCTTAGTGAAGATGATGATATAAAGACCACTGATGCTATAGTCAAATGATGAGAAGTTGAGGACGTCGTCACTCGTTGCTTACTTATTACTTAACATTATTGCGAGGTCATTGCGAGACCTTAGGTCTATGAAGCAATCCAGAAATGATTAAAAATGGATTGCCACGCTCACATATGTTCGCTCGCAATGACGACTTTTCTACTTTATTTTCTTAAACTGATGCCTATGTGTAATGACGGGTGAGGTTTGGGCATTCCTTGCAATGACGGAAGGGTTTTACCCAGGCGTCAACTATAGTAGGAGTAAATATGAACAATATATTCGCTAATTTTAAGTTAGCGTTAGCTAAGAATAATGGCAGCTTTTTTGAGCATGACATTATCTGTAATAATGAGTTAGTAAGATTAAGACCATTAAACGCAGATGATATGCCTGAGTTTGTTCGGTTCCATTATGATTACGCAGTTTGGAAATATTTTGCTATCAAAATGTCTCAAGTACAAGATATGAACGACTACGTTGATGATGCTATACAACAAAGGAAAATGGGTTTACGATATCATTTTACTATTGAAGAGCAGAAAACAGGAAAAATTGTTGGGTCAACGGCTTTTGGCAATTATTCTCCAAAAGATAGAAGGATAGAAATAGGTTGGAGTTGGATAGAAACATTGTTTCAAGGAAGTGGTATTAATAAAAATGCCAAGCTTCTTTTATTGCATTTTGCCTTTGATTACCTTAATATGGAAAGGGTAGAGTTTAAAACAGATGCACTTAATGTAAGAGCTAAAGGTGGGCTAATTAAAATTGGAGCAACTGAAGAAGGTGTATTGCGAAGCCACACTCTTATGCCTGATGATAGACGCCGAGATACAGTATATTATAGTATACTTAAAGATGAGTGGGATACAAAATTACGGTTAAAAAACTTTTCTGATTGCTCAGGCTCTATAGAAGCAGGGGGCTAGATTCCCCACAACTGTTGAAAGTTAGAAGAGGAAGAGGTTTTAGACCGGATAGTTTAAAAGTCGTATGTGGTCAACGTCTATTAGCGAGAAAGACCTTAGGTCGACGAAGCAATCCACAAAAGTAACCAAAGATGGATTGCCACGACCTACTTGCGTGGTCTCGCAATGACAGAAAACCTATCTAAAACCCGCTTTACCTTCTAACTTTCAACAGTTGTGCTAGATTCCCGCTTACGCGGGAATGACAATAGTGGGAGGAAATGATAATAGTGGGCGGGAATTACAATTTACAACTAGATGGGTTTTGCTGAATAAAGATATAAAATTTGTGGTAGTAGCATTTGCTACTGTTTCTAGGTTTGTTTCTTTTATTTCAGCTATTTTTTCTGCTACATATTTGACAAAAGCTGGTTCGTTTTGTTTGCCACGCATCGGAACAGGGGCAAGATAAGGAGAATCTGTTTCAATTAATAACCGGTCTAGTGGAATATAACGTACTATATCCTGTAAATCGGTGGCGTTTTTAAAGGTTACAATTCCAGCAATCGATATATACATACCAAGGTCAAGCATTTTTTTTGCCAAATGCTTTGAAGCGGTAAAGCAATGAATAAGACCGTGAAACGCGGTATTTTGCATTTCGCTACTTAAAATATCAATAGTATCTTGTTCGGCTTCTCTTGTATGGACTATAATTGGCAACCCGGTACTTTGAGATGCCTGTATATGTTGCCCAAAAGAACTAATCTGTTGATGTTTGTCTGATGTCTGGTAATAATAATCGAGACCAGTTTCACCAATGCCAATAATTTTCGGATGATTACAATATTCCATAATAGTTTCGCACGAGACAATTTCCTTCACTTCATTGGGGTGAACTCCACACGAAGCAAAGACATTGCCGTATCTTACGGCTATTTCTAAAATATCCGGCAATTCCTCAATGGTAGTACATATAGTCTGCATGTACTTAACATTATTATTCTCAGCTCTGCTTATTATGGCTGATAAATCTTCTTTTAACATGTTGAGGTGACAATGAGAATCAATTAATATACTTTCTGCATAAGCCAGGCTAGTTGGTGATTTTGTTGTCGAATTATGGATCATCATTTTATCCAATTTTTTGTAATTATGATATTAGCAATTTTTTCTACTTCATTAAGAGGGGAATAATTATAGTTTTCAAGCTGCATTACAGATTTGTCTAGTATTTTAGCTATTCCTAATTCTAGCAAATTTTGTGTAAATGCTAGATGTTTAGGTGATTTAAAATTACTAGGACAGAATATATAAAGAGGTTTACCAGTGGAAGCTGCCTCACTACACATAGAAATCGAATCAGCCGTAGAAATTATGTAATCTGCCTGTGCCAACATCCCAAAATAAGGATTAGGTTTAGCTTCTTCCTCTGTTGGATCGTAAATAATAGCCGATGAAGGTACCTTATTTTTGATAATTTGTTTTGCTGAATTAGGAGTACGTCGACTAAAGCTAATGAACAGGGTATGTTTTTCATCTTGGGTCTTAGTAAGATTAGATAATATTGCAGCAAATTCGCGAGCATTTTCGTCGGTAAATTGATAATTTTTGCTATTACCACCAATAATTACCGATATAAACTGCTTAAGATATGGATAATTTTTGCGTAACTCAATACCGCCAGCCTGTATTTTTGCTTGAACATTATTAAGAGCTCCAGTAATTCTCAATATATTCTTGTCATTCGTGCATAGTTCTTCCCTGCTAACCTTATCATGATGCGGTAAAATAATTAGGTCAAATTGCTTAAATGGTAGGTTGGGGTGCATAATTTGAATAATTTTTACTTTCCCAGCAGATTTATGTTTTAAATAGCTCGCTAAAGAAGCGGTTCTTCTCCCAGCAGAAATTATTAAGTCAGGGAAGCCTTCCATCTCCCACGATTGTAACAGCTGCTTTTTCACATGGATAGGGCTAAGGGCTAGTAAAAAATTTGGTAATTTACCCCAAAAATTATATTCAATAGGTTTTAATTGATAACCAAGACCAAGCTTTTCTGCTAGAGCTATAGCTTGATTGACATTACCCACCCTGCTATCAGCTAATACCCAAATCTTGGGTTTAATATTGTGCATTTTTCATAATTATTGTTAAGTTATCATTTTATCAATAGCTAATTCATTATTTATTGCTTTTATATTTACAATATCACCGCTACCGATTCTACTAGAAAGAATCATTTTGGCGAAATTATTCTGTAATTCTCGTTGAATAACTCTTTTCAATGGTCTAGCACCAAACATTGAATCATAACCTTTATCAGCCAGGTAATTTATTGCCGATTGATCAAATTGCAATGTAATATTTTGTTGTGAAAGAATTTCTTTCAAATTATCTAGTTGTATTTTGACAATATCATGTATGTCAGCACGAGTTAGTTTATGGAATAGAATAATCTCATCTAGCCTATTTAAGAACTCAGGTTTAAATGTTGCTCGTACATGTTTCATTACTTGTTCTTTAATTGCATCTTGGTCATCATCTTGCTGTTGATTAATAAGTATTTCAGCCCCAAGGTTGGAAGTAAGAACAATGATGGTATTTTTAAAATCAACAGTTATTCCTTGACTATCAGTTAGACGACCTTCATCCAAAATTTGTAACATGATATTGAAAATATCCGTATGGGCTTTTTCTACCTCATCAAATAAAATAACTTGATAAGGTCTCCTACGTACCGCTTCTGTTAAAACTCCTCCCTGCTCATAACCAACATAGCCTGGAGGAGCCCCAATCAAACGTGATATAGAGTGTTTTTCCATATATTCAGACATATCAATTCTGAGAATGGCATTACGATCGTCAAATAAAAAAAGTGCCAAAGCTTTGGTTAGTTCCGTTTTACCAACACCAGTTGGACCTAAGAATAAAAACGATCCAAGTGGTCTATTATGATCCTGTATTCCAGCACGAGAACGACGCACAGCATCGCTGACTCCTTTTATAGCTTCATCTTGACCGATTACCGATTGACGTAGTTTATCTTCCATCGCTAATAACTTCTCACGTTCGCTTGATAGCATTGTGTCAATTGGTATACCAGTAATTTTGGAAATAATTATAGCTATATCGTTTTCTGATACAACTTCTTTTGATAATTTGTTATTTCCCCCTTCTACTGCTTGTTGTAGTTTCTTAGTCAAATCAGGAATAATACCATATTTCAACTCACTAGCTCGGGCAAGATCACTACTTCTTTCTGCTCTTTCAAGTTTTAAACGAGCTTTTTCTAGCTCTTCTTTTAATTTCTGTTCAATATGTATTTGGGATTTTTCAGCTTGCCAGCTAGCATTCATATCGTAAGAACGAGATTCAAGTTTAGTTAATTCGTCTGTTAATTGGATAATTTTCTTTTTTGAATATTCATCATCTTCTTTTTTTAGAGCTGCTAGCTCAATTTTTATTTGAATGATACGACGATCAAGCTCATCTAATTCTTCCGGTTTGCTAGATAATTCTATTTTTAGCCGACTACATGCTTCATCGATTAAATCAATAGCTTTATCTGGTAAATAACGATCGGTAATATATCTGTTAGATAGAGTGCTAGCGGCAACTATAGCACTATCAACAATTTTTACGCCATGATGTAATTCGTATTTGTCCTTAATACCACGCAGAATCGAAATAGTATCTTCTACTGTTGGTTCATTAACGTAAACTGCTTGAAATCTTCTGGCAAGAGCGGTATCTTTCTCGATATATTTGCGATATTCATCTAAAGTCGTAGCACCGATACAATGAAGTTCTCCTCTAGCAAGCATTGGCTTTAGTAAATTTGATGCATCCATGGCTCCGTCTGTCTTACCAGTTCCTACTAAAAGATGTAGCTCATCAATAAATAAAATAATCTCCCCACTAGAGTGCTTAATCTCATTTAATACAGCTTTTAGTCGTTCTTCGAATTCACCACGATATTTAGCCCCAGCAATTAAAGCTCCCATATCAAGTTCAATGATTCGACAATTTGCTAGAGTTTCTGGAATATCTTGGCTAAATATTCTTTGGGCTAACCCTTCTATTATGGCTGTTTTACCAACTCCTGGCTCTCCTATTAGCACAGGATTATTTTTCATTCTTCTTGACAAAACTTGCACGGTTCTTCTAATTTCCTCATCTCTACCGATGATTGGATCAAGTTTACCAAGTTCTGCTAGCTCGGTTACATCTCTACCATATTTTTTTAGGGCGTCATAACTACTTTTAGAAGAGTTATTATCTGCTGTCTTACCTTTTCTTAACTGTAAAATTGCTGCGTTTATTTTTTTATTAGTTATTGCATTCTCTGATAAAATCTTACCAGCAGAGGTTTTATCATATGATAATGCCTCAAAAATTCTCTCAATAGTTATAAAACTATCGGCATTATTCTTTGCAAGCTCTAATGCTTTATCAAGTAATTTTAGTGCTTCTGATGATAGGTAAAGTTGTCCTCCTCCCTCTATTTGTACTTTTGGGATTTTGTTTAATTCTACGGTTATAGCTCTATTCAAATCATCGAAGCTAGTACCTAAAGTATTAATAAGATTATCAATAACTCCACTATCATCGTTTAATAAACTCGCCAATATGTGTAATGGCAATATTTGCTGATGATCATTTTTTGCTGCTATGCTTTGGGCATTAGATAATACAGATTTTGCCTGGGTAGTAAATTTATCTATGTTCATTGCCATAACCTCATAAATTTTAAATTAACTCAAAGTTTATTATAGCCAACCCGATTAGTATTACTCCGTCATTGCGAGCGAACATATGTGAGCGTGGTAATCCTTTCTAATTACTTTTTTGGATTACTTCGTCGACCTGCGGTCTTCTCGCAATGACGTTAGTTTGTTATGAGCTATACTATAAATATATCATAATATTTTCTTCCACTAAGTACTTTAATATATAATTAATGGTGAATAATAATACAAGAGATGCTGGTATATTAAATCAATAAATCAAATTTCTTGATTAATTTACTTAAATCTTATAGAACTCATAGGAGTAGTATAATAAAAACCCTAAATTTAGGGTATTCTATTTTATTTTATATAATATAAATTATTTTTTAGACCGGTAATGAATCATAACATAGTTAACTTGGTAGCTGCAATTGTCTTGTCCCTTGGGATTATTTTTGGATGGCAATATTTTTATGATAAACCAAGATTACAAAAATTAGAACAGCAAAATAAAATATATAACAAGCAAGTTCAAGAGTTAAAGAAAAAGAATACTCAAGTAGCACCCCCTAAAGAAGCTGAATCACCTGTTTCTACCAAGAGAATTCGGATAGACTCAGAACTTCTTTCTGGCTCGATTGCTTTAAAAGGGCTCCGGTTTGATGATTTAATTTTGTTGAAATATAAGCAAGATTTATCACCAGACAGTAAACCTGTTGTGTTATTTGCCCATTCTCAGTCAGAAGAAGCTTATTTTGCTGAAATAGGCTGGTTTAACAAGGATAATAGTATTATTCTTCCTGATAGTGAAACTCTGTGGCAGGCTGATAATGATCAGTTAACGCCTACAAACCCTGTGAATTTGTCATGGATCAACAAAGATGGGGTTAAATTCTTGGTTACGATAAGTATGGATAGTAATTATTTATTTACCATAGATCAAACTACGGTGAATGATAGCAAAGAACCAATTTCAGTGCAATATTATGGACTAATTAACCGTAAATATATTGGTAAAGAAAAATCAGTTAATATACTACATCAAGGACCAATCGGTGTTATTGATGGTAGGCTTAAAGAACATTCTTTTGACGATTTAAAAGATAAGAAAATTGAGAAATTTCCACAAACTGTTGTTGATTGGGTTGGTATAACCGATAAATATTGGTTATCTTCCTTAATTCCAGATAAAGCTAGTATGTATAGTTCCAACTTCAATTATGCAATGAAAAACGGTGTTGAAAAATACCAGGTCGACTTCATTTCTTCAACTCAGACTATAGAAGTAGGACAAAAACTTACTATATCGCAAAGATTATTTGCCGGAGCAAAGAAAGTTGACTTATTAGACAAATACGAAAAGCAATATAATATTAAATTATTTGACCGGGCAATTGATTTTGGTTGGTTTTATATAATCACTAAACCAGTCTTTAATGCTATGAACTTTTTTTATCACTATGTTGGTAACTTTGGCATTAGTATTTTGATTGTAACTGTTATTATAAAACTGCTAATGTTTACTTTGGCTAATAAATCATATCGTTCTATGAAGAGAATGAAAAATATTCAGCCCGAAGTAGAGAGGATTAGAGCGTTATATGCTGATGATAAAATGAGACTTAACCAAGAAGTTATGGCGTTGTATAAAAGAGAAAAGGTTAATCCCCTTGCTGGTTGTCTACCGATTATTGTACAAATTCCGGTGTTTTTCTCAATTTACAAAGTGTTGTACGTAACTATTGAGATGCGTCAGGCACCATTTTTTGGTTGGATAAAAGATCTGTCTGCTCCCGATCCAACATCAATTTTTAACTTATTCGGGTTACTGCCATTTGCCTGTCCAAGCTTCCTAATGATTGGTGTATGGCCTATTTTTATGGCTCTTACTATGTTCTTACAGCAAAGGATGAGTCCAGAACCAGCCGATCCAATTCAAGCACAAGTAATGAAATTTATGCCACTGGTTTTTTTAGTAATGTTTAGTAGTTTCCCAGCTGGGTTATTGATTTATTGGTCCTGGAATAATATTTTATCAATAATTCAGCAATATTACATTAATAAGCTAGATAAGAATGTCGGTTGATAAGGTTACAAAACTATTTCGGCAAGAGGTAAAATTTATAGCTGGTGTGGCAAAAATAAATCAGTTCCCTAATACATCTGTACCAGAGATTGCCTTTGTTGGTAAATCAAATGTTGGTAAGTCAAGTTTGATTAATAGTATCTGTAATAATTCAAGTATTGCTAAGGTTTCTAATACTCCTGGTCGCACTAGGCAAATAAATTTTTTCTCCCTTATCGATAGACTTATTTTAGTTGATCTTCCTGGATATGGCTTTGCTGAAGTGCCAATATATATCAAACAACAGTGGGAAGTATTAATAACATACTATCTCAGAATGAGTGTAAATCTCAAATTAGTAAATTTGTTGATTGATGCTAGAAGAGGAGTAAAGCAAAATGATATGGAAATTGCTAAATTGTTACTTTCTTGCAATAAAGATTTCCAAATTGTTTTTACCAAGTCAGATAAGGTAACAGATAAAGAAAACCTAACGGCGACAGCACAGAATTTTCTTGCAACTTTAGGCTACTCCTGTAATGTAATTTATACAAGTAGTAGGAGTAAAGAAGGGGCAAAAGAATTGCAGTTTAGTTTGGCAAAATGCATTAAATTATAAACTCACCTCACGTATGGCATTTAAAAGTCATATAGCAAATAGCTTGGCGTCATTGTATAAGCGTCGGTTTAAGAAAATAAAGTAGAAAAGTCGTCGTTGCGAGCCACCGTAGGTGGCGTGGCAATCCATTTCTAATCACTTTTCTAGATTGCTTCGTCGACCTTACGGTCTCCTCGCAATGACGGTTTTTCAATTATTGTTTTCTCAAACTGACGCTTATGCGTACGTTTGTTCGCAATGACGTTTTAATTGGCAACTCACGTTAATGAAAAAAATAACTAATATTACAAAAATAATGAAAACATCTATTAGTGGAGCATAAAAATCTGCTATAGTGAATTAACTTGAATTGGCGACGTTATAAATTCGATTAGTATTTAGTCTCAGCGTTATTGCGAGACCACGTAGTGGTCGTGGCAATCCAAAAAAACGATTAAAATGGATTGCTTCGGAGGCTTACGCCTCCTCGCAATGACAGCATGATGGGTGCGGCACTAATTCAGGTGAATTGACTATATATTTACAGATATAACCGAATTGGAGTTAAAGGGGATTAATTTATGTCAGGTAGTTTAGTATCAGATCCGTTATTTGTTGGTTTAACAAGACCTGCAATGATATTTGGCGTGAGTATAAAATTTGCAGCACTTAATATGATCATATCGATGTCATTATTTATTCAAAGTAATAGTATTATGAATTTGCTTGTTGCTTTTGTAATTCATATGATAGGGTATGTAATATGTTTTAAAGAACCAAGATTTATAGAATTGTTCTTAAATAAATCTTCTAAATGTAGCCAGTGTCCTAATAAATCATTCTATGGAGCGAACTCATACGGTATTTAAAAGAACAGTTATAAAATGACAAAATGATAAAATTATCTGTAACAAAAGCAGCAAAAGAATCGAGTTCTAGGAAAGAAAAACCTACTTCTCATTTTATTCCTTATAAGTGCCATTGGGATAGTAATACTATCCTAACCAAAAATAATGAATTATTACAAGTAGTAAAGATAGGGGGATTTTCCTTTGAAACAGCTGATGATGAAGATTTAGATATTAAAAAAAATATCAGGAATTCTTTGCTTAAAAATATGTCATCAGGCAACATTGTGATGTATTTCCACACGATCAGGAGGCGTAGACCAGTGATTTTTGATGGGCTGGAATATACCTCTGATCCTACCATAAAAGTACCTAATGATTTCACAACTTATTTATCAAATGAATGGCGTAAGAAACATGCCGGTTCTAGGTCTTTTTTTAATGAGTTGTATGTTAGTATTCTTTATCGACCAGATAAAGCTGGAGTTGCTGTAATCGAGTACTTTGTTAAGAAGTTGATGCAAAAGTCTAATAAATCGGCTTGGGAAAATGACATGCGAGAGATGCAGGACAGTCTAAGAGAAATGTCCTCAAGAGTAGTTAACACTTTCCATAGTTATGGTGCTACGCTACTTGGCGTCCGCAAATCTAGTAGTGGCTATTGTTGTGATATTATGGAGTTTCTTGGTACTCTGGTAAATTGTGGTTCTTCAATGCAAATGGTTGTTCCCAGAAGTTCAATAGACCAATATCTTCCAACCCATAGATTATTTTTTGGTTCTAGATCCATAGAAGCACGTGGTCCAGCGGGTAGAAGATATGCTGGGATACTAAGTATTTTAGAATATGGACCATCTACATCAGCTGGGATATTTGATGGCTTTTTACAAATGCCTTTTGAATTTGTTATGACTCAGAGTTTTATTTTTGCTAATAGAACGGTGGCAATTAATAAAATGCAACTACAACAAAATAGGATGATTCAATCAGACGATAAGGCTGTATCACAAGTTGCCGAAATCTCTCGAGCACTTGATATGGCTACCAGTGGTGATATTGGTTTTGGAGAACACCATTTTTCACTTCTCTGCTCTGATAGTAATTTAAAATCTCTTGAAGATACTTTATCTATGGCTTCTGTTGAACTCTCTAATTCTGGAATTCAACCTGTTAGAGAAAAAATTAATATGGAACCGAGTTATTGGGGACAGCTTCCTGGGAATATGGATTATATAGTAAGAGGTTCGACTATCAATACTTTAAACATGGCTAGTTTTGCATCTATGCATAATTATCCATTAGGTAAGGTTTTTAATAATCATTGGGGAGAATATGTGACTGTACTCGATACTACTTCGGGTACTCCTTTTTATTTCAGTTTTCATGTTCGGGACGTTGGGCATAGTTTGATTATTGGTCCAACTGGGGCTGGTAAAACAGTATTAATGAATTTTTTATGTGCACAAGCACAAAAATTTAAACCGAGAATGTTCTTTTTTGATAAAGATCACGGTGCAGAAATATTTATTAGATCCCTTAACGGGATTTATACCACCATTGATCCGGGGGGAGAATGTAACTTTAATCCCTTACAACTTGATGATACTGGAGAGAATAGAACATTTATATTAGAGTGGCTTAAAGTATTGGTTACTTCTAATGGAGAGTCGTTATCATCCGAAGACAATAAGACTCTATCACAAGCAGTAAGCGGTAATTTTAAGCTAGAAAAGAAAGATAGAAGGTTAAAAAATGTTGTAGCATTTTTAGGCATTGATGGTCCTAATAGTTTGGCAGGTAGAATTGCTATGTGGGTTGGGAGAGGTTCGCATGCCAGAATATTTGATAATGAGACAGATAATATTGATTTACAGAAAGCTCGAGTATTTGGTTTTGATATGACAGAGTTGTTAAAAGATCCAGTTAGTCTTGCTCCTGTATTATTATACATCTTCCATAGAATTAGTATTTCTTTAGATGGTCAGAGAACTATGATAGTTCTTGATGAGGCATGGGCTTTGATTGATAATCCGGTATTTGCTCCGAAAATTAAGGACTGGCTAAAAGTTTTGCGTAAGTTAAATACTTTTGTAATTTTTGCTACCCAAAGCGTTGAAGATGCAGCTAAAAGCAGAATCAGCGATACTCTGATTCAACAAACTGCAACCCAAATATTTTTACCCAATCTTAAGGCAACTGATATTTATCGTAGTGCCTTTATGCTTAGTCAACGGGAATATATTTTAATAAAAACTACTGATCCAACATCGCGTTATTTTTTAATAAAACAGGGAGTAGATGCGGTTGTTGCTAAAATAAACCTAGATGGTATGAATGATATTATTAATGTTCTTTCTGGTCGGGTTGAAACGGTGTTATTGTTGAATAAGATTAGAGAGCAATATGGTGATGAGCCTGAAAAATGGTTGCCTATATTTTATGAGGAAGTAAAGTCACTTTAGTTAATTTATGCATTACAAACATAGAAAATTATTAACCCTGTTATACTGTAACTTTAGTGTCAGTGGCTTATTGTATAGTGTTAAAGCATTTGGTAGGATACTGATCTTATGTAGTATACTCAATATTACTGCTATCCATAATAGTTATGCAGAAGAAAAAGATGCTTTAGGTACTATAATTGATACTCTTTCAAGTTTGACCTGTGAAACTGGGGGTGTGGGTGACTTATTACGTACAGAATTTTCTCACACTTGTATACCAGGGTCGTTTTTTTCCTTTGCTACTGCGAATATAATCTCGCCAGGGGTTTATGCTAATACGATGCTGCGTCTTAAAATAAATGATCATGAATTATTTGATGGAGATTACCCTGGGGGGCAGTGTGCAAGAAATAATAAAATTGATCCAAACGATCCCAAATTAACCTTTGCATTTTGCAATAATATTAAGCTACAAACTGCTAGGATAAAGGCAATAGGTATTTCTGCCATTGCTATTGCTAAAGCCGTATTAACCGGTTCTGATCCATGGCATGATATTATGGAGGCTTGGAAAGATAATAAGGGCGAATTTCATGTTATTTATAAGGATCAAAAAGATGGTGATACCGGTGTAATGTTAGACGTGCTTTTGCCAGTTGTTTTTAAAGTAGTAAGGCAAAAGGATACTATGTGTGTAGCTGCTCCTACTATATTGGCAGATTGGGTGCCGGTTGGTTGTAAGTATATTAGAGAACCCCACCCTGAATCTATATATGCGTCTTTTATGAATCTTGGTGATAATTCTCAAAATGGTTCTAACAAAACTGCTACTGATCCAATGGCAATAGTTGATTGTGGTTTATCATCCTCTAGTTGTTACCAAAGGGCTTATAATAATTCTAAGACAGCCATAGTTATCTCTGCTCCATTAATCGAATGTATTAAAGAAATGACCGCAAGATTACTGATTAGTAAAGATGTTTGTACATTTGATGATGTTAATAAAGTGTTTAATTCTAGTAAAAGGGAGAGTAGTGTATTATTTCAATTTCAGCGTAATATGCACAGAACTGTCACTGCTTTATTAACTATATATGTAATTTTCTTTGGTTTTAAAATCATACTTTCTAGTGAAATTCCACCTAAAAATGAAATAATTAATTTTGTATTAAAAATGTTATTTGTAACCTATTTCTCTGTAGGTATAAATATTACTCCCAATAGTGGTTCTGACTATAATCGACTAGATGGTATGGTGCAATGGGCTTTTCCTTTGTTATTAGGAGGAATAGATACGCTTGGTGGTTGGGTTATGAATTCTGCCCCATCAGATTTGTGTAAATTTAACCCTGAAGATTATGGTGATAAGAGTCTTTCTTATCTGCCATTATGGGATGCATTAGATTGTCGGGTAAGTCATTATTTGGGATTAGATATACTATCAACGATGATGGTAGAAAATCAATATAGAAATCATGATTTCAAGAGTTTTGACTTTTTTAGTTTTTCAGCTCCACCTTATGTATATTTACTGATTCCTGCTATTATTTCAGGCAACATGACTCTTGTATCTTTAGCACTTTCTTATCCTTTATTAGTGATATCTGTTGGAGCATTTATGGTGAATGCTACAGTGATGTGCATGATATCTATAGTAATATTGGGTGTTTTAGCACCTCTTTTCGTACCAATGTTTTTATTTGAATATACACGAGGTTACTTTGAATCGTGGGTAAAATTGCTAATATCATTTTTGTTACAGCCTATGGTGGTGGTAACCTTTATGATTATGATGTTTTCGGTTTACGATGTTGGTTTTTATGGTCACTGTAAATATACAAGTAAAACCATAAACAATAGTATAGAAAGTGGTGGCGACGGAAAAAGAGCTGTGAAAATATTTTTTGTTAATAATGATTGGAGTAAGTATACTAAAGACGAAGTTAAAAGTTGTAAGAATAGCCTAGGTTATATGCTTAATAATCCACTTGCAACAGTTGTTGATTTTGCTAAAGATAACCTAAATGAGATGCTTAAAGAAAAGCCAGGAAGTGGTAGTACAGATAGTTATTTATCTAAATTTCAGTTTCTGCAGGGTGTTGTTATGGGGTCCGGTATGTTCTTTGTATCACCAAAATTAATTTTTGAAAAAATTAAAGATATTGTGCTAGCGTTAATTACTGCCTGCTTTACTTTGTATTTAATGTATCACCTTAGTGCTCAGTTAGCAGAATTTGCGGCTGATATGACCGAGGGTGTGGCACTTAGTAGTGTTGCCATTCATCCGCAAGCAATATTTAAAGCTGGTATGGCTGCTATTGGAGCAGCTGGAAACATGGCAGGAGATAAAGCAGCCGGAGGAGGGGGAGCTAAGGATTTGGCTGGTGGTGGTAAAGGTGGCGATAAAGGTGAATTAGCTGGAGATAGTAATAGTACTACTGGTGATGAATCAGTAGGAGATAGCGTAAGTACCAGTGGTTCAGCTGGAGCTACTGGCTCAGCAGGAGGTGGAACGAAATCTTTAGGAGGTACTGGAGCTTCTTTGCCAATTCGTCGCATTGCAGAAGCTACTGTAGCTGCTGTCAATGAAGGCGGTTCTTCAAGTGGAGGAGGGGCTTCACAGGAAGCAAGAAGTAATTTAGAGACGAGTGTTGGTGAAAGTCCTGTTTTAGCGGCAACTACTACAATAGCAGCAACAGATAGTCCTATTGATAAATCACCACCGCTAGCTACTAATAAACAGGAATTAGGTAAGCCCTTAGAAAAGGCAACTCCTGCTGCATCAGCATTGGCAAAAGAGCAAAATGCTTCTGGTGCTTCTGGAGTACTTTCTAAAACTTCGAAAGAAATGGAGAATCACACCTTAAAACCTGGAGATACTGGTTACGTTAAACAAGAAATAAGAAATTGTGAAATAAAAGATAGAAATGCTAAATTAGAGGAACAAGCATTTAAAGATTTCAAAGCAAAATCTATTAAAAATAGAGCAGCTAGACAAGTTATAGCTGATAGTGCTAATGTAAAAGTAAAAAAAGATGGCTCTGATGAAAATTCATAAAGCCACTCACCTTACGCATAAACCTAGTAGCAATTTAAAAATTGCAAAAAAGTACAAGACGTCATTGCGAGGAGGTGCGAGCCAAGAAGCAATCCAAAAAGTGATCAAAAATAGATTGCCACGACCACTACGTGGTCTCGCAATGACCAGTACTCTTACCAAGACGTCATTGCGAGGAGGTGTAACCGACGAAGCAATCCATAAAACTAACCAAAAATGGATTGCTTCGTCTTGCGGCTCCCGCATTCCTCGCAATGACGTCAGACTATTTTTCCTATGTCTTTTAAATGCCATGTGTAAAGTGAGTAAAGCCATACAAATTTTTATACAATTTTGCTTAATATTTTTTGCAGTTGAGGTTTTTGCTGGTTATGGAGAGCTGTGTCCATCAGTCTCATTTGGAACCGATGATTATTTAAAGAAAAGTACTGCTTACGGTCATATTATGTATAGTATTGATATGACCAACCCTCTTGCTCCTGATGCTTGCGATCCAAGTGATGCAAGATTTAAATTTTGTCTAAAAAATAAAAAAGGGAGTCCTAAAGAATGTACAGTTATTACTCTTAACTTAAATGACTCTAAGACTCTTGGTGAGTTAAGTGCTGATAATCCTGATTTAGGTGGAAACAGTTTGTTGAAGGATATTATTCTGACAGTAAAAATTGTTGATAGACGCTTATTGTGCCTGGTCATGTCTACTTCAAAAGGACCATTTCCATTGGCTTGTAAGAATACTACCACACCAGCTCCGCCATTGCCGCCAGATGAACAATGTCGGAATATAGGTAAAACTTGTTATATGGGTACTACCAGAAGTCAGTCGTTATTTAATTTTTCTGGGTTAGCTGTAGATTGCATGAAGGAAACTCTGGATAAAGTTTTTTTCCGTTATAGTAACTGTAACCCAAAAAATGATAAAGTTAGTTTGGTTGCCCTTAATCCATTCTCGACCTTTCAAGAATCTTTGAAAGTATCTATTAGGGCAGCGTTAATATTATATATTATGTTTTTTGCTGTTAATATGATTCTAAGCAAGGAATATGGTAATTTAGATAAAATAGCAACTTTTGTTATGAAACTAATAATGGTGACTTATTTTGCTACAGGTATTGGACCAGCTTATTTTAAGGGTGGTAAAGAAACTACTGACAATGGGATGTTGCAGTATGGCTTACCGTTACTTACTGAACTTACTCCACAATTTGCCCAAATAGTTTTTAATTCTGGTGGTTCTAGAGGGTTATGTGAATTTGATGCTAAGAAATATAAAAATGGTTATAGTTTTTATGCCCTTTGGGATGCTGTTGATTGTCGGATAGCTTATTATTTGGGTATGGGGTTAATCTATAATACAGAAGCTATTTTAAATGAAGCTATTTTAAATAAAGTTCTTAATACTGTGTCGGGCGATACTAAAGGTACTGCTTTGAATAAGGAAGATTTTAAAAAACCTGGTAGTGAAGCTCCGGATGATTTGGGTAAGGTAGGGGCATTCAGATTTTTTACTGTATTATTTGGCTTTTTATTAGCTGGTAATATCATAATAGTAGTATCTGGGTTAATATTTTCTGTAATATTTATCTCAATAATTTTATATTTTTTAACCCATTACCTAGTATGTTTAGTTACCATATATGTCATGACCTATATTTCTCCTATATTTATTCCTATGGCTTTATTTACCAGAACCAAAGCATATTTTGACGCATGGCTAAAAATTTGTATATCTTGTGCATTGCAGCCTGCGGTAATAGCTGGTTTTATTGCCTTGCTGCTTACTATGTACGATTCGGCAATATACAAGAATTGTCAGTTTATGAGGCATGACTATGTACATAATGAGGTTCAGTTTAGTACTTTTGAGCTTAGATTGCCAATAGATAAGCCTGAAGATTGTAGAAATAGTGCTGGGTATAAATTATTACAATATTATTCAGGAGTAGGTTGGGAAAAGCATCTTTTAAGTTTTTTCCCAATTAAATCAATTGTTACAGATATCTTCTCATTGATGATAGATTTACTATATGTATTAGTTTTCTCAATTATTTTTTATTATTTCTCAAAATCAATTAGTCAGTTTGCAGCTGAGCTTACTGGTGGTCCGATCATGGATTCTGTAACAGCCAGTCCTACTAAGATAGTTGACATGGTTAAGAAAGGGATAGACTTTATTGCCGATGCTTCAGAAAAATCAAGCGGAAAAGTACCCGAAAAAGATCCCGTAGAAAAACCAAGGAAAGGAGGGGAAGAAGCAAAAGATTCTAGTAGTGGTGGTATGGGGTGGCGGTGGTAGCGATATGGGTGCGTGGTGGCGGTGGTGGTATGAGTCCTGGTGGTGCTGGGTAATGGCTAGAATTAACCATAATAACATTATGATGTCGTCATTGCGAGGAGTACAAAAACCCCTAACGTCACATATGGCATTCAATGAACAATGGATTGCCACGACCACTACGTGGCCTCGCAATGACGGAAACACTTTTACTCCAATGTCATTGCGAGGAGGTCGTAAGACCGATGAAGCAATCCATACAAGCTTCATGGATTGCCACGCTCACATACGCTCGCTCGCAATGACGCCACAAGGTAGATTACTTTGTTTGGACTTCACACCTTCTTGTAATTACGTCAATTTGTTATGGATAAATACTAATGGGGTTAGCTATAACTTGGATATTATCATATGAAAGGAAATTTATCAAAACTTATAATGTTACTAGGTCTAATTGCTTTATTGGTTAGCCTTGTTATGGTAGTGCTTGCGATGATAGGATCAGTAAAAATTACTAATGGTTGTCTTATGAGATATGATGACACACAGGGTGGTAATACCGATTATATTACTAATACGGTAATGCTTAACGCAACAGGAAACTATACTGTTATTACTGAAACAAACCCAGATGGTTCGCTCAATACTAAATATGATCCTAACCATTACGGAGAATGGTTAAATACTAACCTAGCTGTTACAAATGGGCAGGAGATTCAGTTTTCAATAAAAGGCAATATAAGTCTCTGCAGGGCTTATATTCCCCCAAATAATATCCAACAACTTTCAGATTTGGATAGTAATGGTAACAGAATTGCCATTCCTAGGGTTGAAGAAACTAATGTGGAACCGTTATCTTTAATTTTTGATGCTAAAACTGATGAATGGCGAAATATAGCTGAATTATTTGTTAATGATGAGGTTGTAATATCAATTTTGCCGGATCAAAAGAAATTGCCAAATATGGTTAATGTTAGTGTAAAAAATATCTTTAAGTTTGTTAAGCAAGATGGTGAATCTAAAAATTTTATAGAAACAGCAGATTGCTCAGAAGGCAAGAGAAAATACAGTCCATTATGTGGTAGATATTCAATATATTATGGGGAGTATGTTAGTGGTTGTAGATGGGTTGATGGTTTATATAATGGACCCAGTACAAGACACTGTCCTTCCGCTTGTTTTTTTGGTTGTATGGAACTAATTGGTGATTTTTGTACTGTAGCGTTTGATTGTTGTGCAACCTATAGCTGCCCTAAAAACGGGGCTTGGGTTAATGATATGAAGGAAGCACCAGAACCTTATCGAGATGATGATTTTTTTACATCTCCTTGGTCTAATAATGTTGGAAAATTATTTACGGATTTTCATCCGGAATGTTCTCATAATTTAAATATTCCATCTTCTACATGTCCAGATGTTGATCATAGTATTAAAGATAAAGAGTATATAGAAGGAGATTATCAGAAAAAAAGACATTTTTGGTATGCCGCTCCAACAGGTCTACTATACAGGATCGATAATAGTGGGACTCCATCTAAATCTCCAGGAACAGGCTATGCATTTGCTAAAATAAATGATAAAGACAAGGAGAATGATTCAGGAAATGATAGTAAGGTGGTTAATAGTAAATATCAAATTATTTTTAACGATATTATAACCGCTACAGCAAAAAGCTATTTACAATATCGTTTTTGGTCAAAATATTCTGACTATAGCCAAAATACTGGTGGTTATGTGTTAAATATTAAGCAAACTAAATGTCGAAGAAGTAATGGTAATAGTTTTGATGATGTTATAGAGAATCGAGGTAGAGTACAGTATTTAATAATGCCATATGGTGAAAATCCTAATAAAACTAGTACAATTTATAGCACTACTAATATTCAAGTGAAAGATGCCGATGGTAATGCAAAAATTACGGCGAATGATACTGGATATTTATGGATGAGAATTTACAATGCAAAAGAGGATTATAAAGAAAGTTATGGTAGGTACAAAGTAGAATTTCGTACATCACAAAAGGTGGGTAGCTTTACTTTTAATGTTCTAAATCCTTTATTTGAGTTGTTAAAAGGAAAAATCAAGGATGCTGCGGTAACAATTTTTAAGAACATGACTTGCTATGGTGGTGGAACTACTAATTGTAGTAACTTTTTTAACTATATAAAAGCAGTGTTAATTCTTTACGTTATGTTATATGGGGCAATGTTTTTACTAGGTATGGTTAAAATCAATCAACAGGATTTGGTAATTAGGATAGCAAAAATTGCCATAGTTAGTGGATTAATGAATGAGAGTACTTTTAGATTTTTTAATGAATATATATTTGATTTTATCACTAATTTTTCAGATGGGATCATCTCTAATATGAGTGGTTATAGTATGTTTTCATCTACGGATAAGATATCAAATCCTTTTATGTTCTTAGATGCATTAATGAGTAAAATATTATTTAGTAAAACTTTTGCTGGTCAAGTGCTATCTTTATTATCAATGGGCCTTAGTGGACTGATTTATTTTGTTATACTATTTATTAGTGTAATTATAGTAATCATTACCGTTCTTCGGGCGGTAGCAGTTTATATTATGGCATTTATGGCAACAGCTTTATTAATCGGCATAGCTCCACTATTTCTTACATTTATGCTATTTGATTTTACTAGATATTTATTTGATAATTGGGTGCGATTTACTTTTAGATATATGATAGAACCAGTAATCTTAATGGCAGGAATTATTATACTTACTCAGTTGTTTACAATTTACTTGGATTTTACAACTGGTTATAGTGTGTGTTGGAAATGTGCTTTACCAATAAAAATTCCATTCCCTGCCATTCCGGGTCTTCCTGCAATTTTCTCTAATTTAGAGATTTTTTGTATCAATTGGTTTGCACCTTGGGGGATGGATCCTCGTTCTGGGATGATGGGCTTGAATATGCAACATTATATTGCCTTGATTATTATTTCCTATGGAATGTATGGTTATGTTGAATTTTCTGGGCAAATGGTGGCAAAATTGACTAGTACTGCTGGACCTTCTGCTACCTCTATGGGGCAAAATATGTCATCGGCAATGGAGCAAGGAGCTTTGAAAAAAGTTGGTTTAGACAAACAAGGAAGAGACGCAATCAAGCAAGATGCTAGTAAAAGATTAAAAGATAGGAATAAAGCCCTTGATAAGGGTAATAAAGCTAGATCAAAAATTGATACCAAGGATAGTGATGGTAACAATAAGGCTGAAAGTTCAAATAATAGTGAAGGTGGTGGTGAAAGTGCTTCTAATACGAGTCCGAAATAATAATTGAAAATAAGTGAATAGGATGAGAAATTTTAGGTATTTAATTTTGTTGGTAGATTTACTAGACTTCCTGCATAAGTCAAAGATAGTTGAGGGATTTTTAGGAAAAACGAAGCCTGCTACCCTCGCGTACATAGACGATTGTTCGGAGCGGAGGCGAGTTTTGACGACAAAATCACCAACTAGATTGACTTATGCAGGAAGTCTACTATTTAAGGGGCAAATATTTATTGCCTTACTAGTTCTCTTAGCCTTTCATTCTGCCAAAGCCGATGATAGTAAATATGATTGGATGAATGCGACTTTAGGAGGGCTTAGTGCTTTATTTTCATCATGCCTAGAAGTACCAAAATTTAATGGTATGCAAGAAGGCAGAATTTCTTTAGACCTGGCAAAACCCAATACATGGAATTCTACCGGTAACTACGTTAAAAAAGATAGAGCAATTAAGTTTGAATGGAGTACTAGGGGAGCTGTAAGTAATCCAAGAAAATATTTGGTGATTTACCGTATAGATCCAAGGTTTAATAAACCCCAAATATTTATTAAAACTTTTAATTATTTAACTAATAAGTATGAAGCTACTGATTTTCCAGGATTTAAGTCAACTGACCAAACGAAAGATTATGCAACTTTAGCATTTAATAAAATACAAAATTATGTAGACTATTTTAATTTTGCTAAAAACAGACAAAAAATTCATATAGAACAAGGTGATGTAATAAACATAACTCTTGCAGCAGCGGGAGAGTTTTTTAGTGCAGCTACTGACAAAGATATATTAAAAACAGAACTTGAGAGTAATACGCTGGGAATAGCGTCACTTTACACTAATAGTAACCTTGATAATAAAATACTATATTCAACTGCAGAAAGATTGTGTGATTCTATTGATCCCTCAAGAAAGAGCATAGAGTGTAGTGGTACTGGGACAAATACCAAGTATAAGATATTAGATAAGCTAATATTAGTTGGTAAGCCATTAACTCAATCATCTATAGACCGTATGAATAACTTACCTGTTACAAATTGTCCTAATTCTGTTAATGATAATGATCCAGTATGCTTCTATGATCAAGGAAGAGGAATGAAGATATCGCTAGGTGGGAATGTCATAAAGGGAGAAGCAGAAAGTTTTGTATATTCTGAATCTTTAAAAAAGAATTTCTTATATTACAAGTCTAGCGTTGCCGGTAATTTGGATTTTTCAACTAATTGGTCAATTCAAGGTATGTTTACTGCTCTGGATAAGCCTCTAATGAGTGATTGGACTAGCTTTTCTAGTTTTGGTGAGCTTAGTTCTTATATTAATGGTTCTATTGTAGATTTGAGTGCTAAATTCTTACATTTTGGACGCTACATTATGATTGTAGAAGTAGGTAATGGTGATAAGGCTATTAGTAATACTCAACAAAAAAACATAGAAGTTGAATATGCTATAATGGAAGATGGTGGAACGCCAGATGAAAAATCGACCGTTGGAACACAAATTGCCCAAGATTTTTCAATTGATGCTGAAAAAGATGGCTATTTATGGATTAGAGTCAAGAATCCTAATAAAGAGGTGATGGGAGAAATTAGTGTAAATTATGCTAATTACACTGGAAGTACTTGGTTCTCAGATATTGTATATAAAGGAGCCGTTAAACCTATTACTGATAGTTTTCATAATTCTACTTGGCATTTCTATACTAAACTAACTAAAAACGTAACGTTACGACGAATCATCAAATCAGCATTAGTTCTCTATGTAATGATATATGCGTTAACCTTTTTAGCAGGTGCTACCCAGATAACGGCTAAAGATTTATTAACTAGGTTTATAAAAATAGCTTTGGTAGCAGTGCTACTAGGAGAAAATAGTTGGAGCTTTTTTAATGATTATTTATTTAGTGCCTTTATTGAGGGTACTGACTATATAATGAGCAATGTATCAGGACTCACTAGTTCTAAGTCTAATATTTTCGGTTTTATTGATCCAATATTTGACAAATATACCAATGGTAGATTTTGGTTATTATTGTTCATACAGCTATTACAAATCCATAATGGTCTTATTGTTGTTGCTATCATAACTATTTATTCTCTTACACTCTATTTTAGAGCTATTTTGGAAGTTATCATAGGTTACGTTATAGCATATATTGGTTTGTCAGTGATGATATCTTTAGCACCATTTTTTATAATCTTGGTATTATTTGAAAAGACTAAAAGTATATTTGATAACTGGCTATCTACTTTATTTGGTTATATGATGCAACCAAGCATATTATTAATATTCTTTTTATTAATAGATCAAGTTATGTCGGATCAACTTTTAAAAATTGTAGTTAGAGCATGTTGGAATCCAGAATTCTTACCAATAGCTATAGGTTTAGATTTAACACATATAGATATACCAATTAATTTTTCTTTTAGTTTGCCATTTTTACCTGGGATACCTTTTTTTAGTCCATCAGTTGCAGAAATTAATGATTTAAACGATTTATTAAATTCTACAGGTACATTTTTGGTAATATTTACCAGTTGTTTGTTATTCTATGCTTATTGCCTAATGGCTCATGGGCTTGTGGATTATGTTACTATAGTGGTTGCCCAATTGACGAACATAACCCCTGCAAGACAAGAGGGGAATTTCCAAGAGCCTGCTAATCCTACAAAATCTATTATGCAGGATATGGAAACTGTAGCAAAACCTATTAAGGATATAGCTTTTGCCCCAGCGAGAATATTTAAAGATAAAGTAATAGATCAAAATTATAAAGCAAAGAGTAGAGAGGACTCTGAAAATAAAAAAGAATATACAGGCAAAATATTTGCCTCAAGACATGATTCAGATGGTGGTGGAGCAGGTGGCACACCACCTACTAAACAGGAATAATTACTATTTAAGCCTAGGTTTTATAAATGAAGAATATTTGTACTATTTTGTTAATTTCTATATTTTGTCTTTCAGGGTGTACTGGAGATAGGTGTATTGATGCAGATGATTTTGGTTTTATAAAATTTGTAATTTCTTCAAGATACAAAAAAGAACAGTTAAGTGAGCAACAAAAAGATAATCAATCAGCTCCTTGGATCGATACTGGATATAGTGTAAATGGTCAACCACTTACTATATTAGTAAAAACTTGGGATTTTGCTAAAGGAGATAAAAATAGCCCTTCAGAATTATCAGCTTGGTGTGCATGGTATGGTCAGGAAAATAATACCAATACTTTATCTGAATTTTGCAAGAGATTACAAGAATGCCAATTTAGAGATGGTAAGATGTGTACTAATAGTAAAGATGCTAAAGTTAGTAATGCACCATGCTTATTTAAAAATGGAGTGGGGTTATATTTATTGATTGCTGAGCATGGTACAGACCCTAATATTTCATTTCAGAAACAACGTACACCAGATGGTATTACTGCCCATCTTGGTGAGCCTACTGTTAATCTGTATGACCTTACTAAAAGAGGTGAATTAGTAAAAGCTGGAGGGATAAGTTATAAATATGATGAAGATCAAGGTAAAAAAAAGCAATACGATAAATCTCCATTATATTTTAAGATTTTAGATAAGTTTTACGACGATAATAATGGTCAGTATCGTGTAGTTATTAAATCTGGGGTTAATGATACTAGACCAGATCCTATTGACTTTTTAGTAAATTTAATAAAAGTTGAGTTATTTGGTAAAGGAGAGGAACATGGGTTAGTTAGGAAAATTTACGAGAATATTATTAAAAAACCAGGATATCGTTTATCTGTTTCGGCTTTGTTGACTTTGTATGTTATATTTACAGGCTTTTCTTTTCTAATTGGCAATGTTAATCTCACCCATACTGAGCTAATAATTAGAATAGTAAAAATTAGTATAGTATCTACTTTACTTAGTTCTACTATTAGTTGGCAATTTTTCCATGATTATTTGTTTGTGTTTTTTGTAGAAGGGGTAGAACAAATATTACAAATAATTAAACAAACTGCTGCGACCGGACCAGGTTCTTGGAGTATAATAGGCTTGATGATTGCTCCACAAACTATGGCAAAATTATTTTCATTACTGTTCGTTGATCCATTAGGGTTTATATATATAATTCTATTCCTGATAGCTCTTTATTATATCTTCATGATGGTATTTAAGGCTACTGTTATATATCTTACGGCATTGATAATTATTGGGATGATTATCATAATGGCACCAATATTCATCTGCTTTATGTTATTTGGTATTACCCGTTCATTGTTTGAGAACTGGTTAAGGCAGCTAATATCATATGCTATACAACCGATTATATTATTTACTGGTTTAGCATTTATTTCAATGATTATCAGAACAGAAATATATTCTTCACTTGGTTTTGGTGTATGTAAGTATGACTTCCCAAATTTAGGTCCGATAAATGAACTATTTGGTAGTATTAATGAAGACCTAGATACTAGTCTTGGAGACTCGATATTTTATTGGTGGTTTCCATCTCCAATGAAAGGTAACCAATTTAGTAAAGCAAGAGCTGATATATTAGTACCTGTTGATCATCGTGTAAGGGATAATTCACCAGAAGGTCGTTCGCCGGAGGGTAGACTATGTTCAGCTTATGAATGTCAGGAGAATAGATATATTGAGTTACCATTTTTAGATACAGTCAAAGATTTAGCAAGAATTAACAACTTTTTTAATGGTAAATTTGTTCAGCTGGATGGATTATTGTTAATTTTTGTATGTGTTTATTTACTAAGTAAATTTAATGATATAGCTGTTTCAAGTGCTAAATTCTTATCTAGCACATCGGGTAATCTAACAAATTTACAAGCGGTTGGACAAGCTGCTTTTGCCCCTATTCAGCAACAAAAAGAGAGACCTGCAAATTATGCTTTTGGGGCTGTCAAGAAAAGGGCGGATCAAGGAGTGGAAATGATAACAATGCCTGTTGCTATATGGTATGAGAAAAAAATGATGAAGGGTGTAGCACGAGAGGCACTTGACCCCAAATCAGTAAATTCGAGTGTTTTAAGTGAAGTAAAAAGAAATTACGGTATAGATTATAAAGACGTTAATGTTAAAGCTGAAAGTGATTATCACAGAGCTATTAACGAGGTTATGAAAACCATTAAACCTGATGAACCAGTTAAAGAATTTACTGGCAATAGTTATTCAGCACTTCGAGATCATTTAGCAGCTCTTAAATTTGGTGAAGGTAAAAAATATGATTCTCTTAATGAAGATCAAAAGAAACAACTTAATGAGTCAATGAAAACTAAAGATGGTAAGAGTTTACGAGAATTAGCCAGTGATGCAAAGTTTACCAAAGATTTCCAGCAAGCTTATATGAATTCGCATCAAGAAATGTCAAAAAGAGGAGTAGGATTATTTGGTAAAAATATAGCTCCTCTCAGAAGTTGGCAAGATATGAACAAGCGTGTTGAGGAAAAGAGAGCGTTACGGGATAGAAAACGTAGGAATATAGGGGAGAAAATATATGCTGGTTATGAAGGGTTAAAGCGGGAAGCTCTGACGGCTGTTGTTGGTAAGGATTTACGTGATGCTTTTGAGGGTAACTTGACTGGGGCTGAGTGGGAAGATTTTAACTATAATGATCCAAGACTTAGAACCCATAATGAATCACTTAAGGATGATCAACGAGCTTTGGAACATCAAAAACTTAAGACAAAAATCAATAAAGAAACTATAGCTGTTCAGGAAGATATCGCATCTCCTGAATATTTAGCTAAACTTGAATTACAGGGTAGAACAACAGATATTGATTATTATGAACAATTAACCAACAAAGATCTTTCCTTTCAGGTATATAATGCTCTTGCTCAAGGTGAAAATGATGGAGAAAGTCCAGTATTAATGGGGGAAAGATTTATGCGAGAAAAAGCAACAGATACTCAAACTCGTGAAATGATTGACAATGCCCATAAGATTGAGCAAAGAATGATTGATGAGGATAGATATATACGTAGACAAGAACATTATGATATTATGCGTGAGAAAGCCGAAAGTAATGGTGATAGTCAATCTTTAGAATATAGTAAAGCAGTACTGAAGAAAATAGAAGAAAGAAAAGAGCTTATTAAAAGTGAAGTGAAATCGCATGTTGATGGGATCAATCAATATCGTTTAGCTGCTAAAATGTCTAAATATGAAAATGATTATAGCTAATCCAGCTGTTCATCCTTTATGACATCTAACTTTTTTGTCATTTCTGTGAAAGTCTTGTGTCATTCTTAGCAACGGTGGGAATCTGAGCATAGCACCCTACAATTTTTTATTTATTTCCTTATGATGAGTAAGAAAGCTGACTGCTAAGCGTCATTGCGAGGAGCCGCTAAAAGCGGTGACGCAGCAATCCATTGTTGTGTCACCCCTGCGTAAGCAGGGGTCTAGATTCCCGCCTACGCGGGAATGACAGGGTAAAAACGTCATTGCGAGGAGCTACTTTAGTAGCGACGAAGCAATCCATGAGAATTAGTATAGATACATCAAGACTATATGGATTGCTTCGTAGGCTCACGCCTTCTCGCAATGACGTTTTTATGCTGTTTAATACTTATACTCTCATTCCGCTGCAAAACATAAATTTATTATTAATTATTAGCTAAATTTAACTTTTAAACTATCCGTGGTAGTATGCTATTAATTTAGCAGCTTAATTTTTATCTTTTTGCTATATTTCCAAATTTTGGACGTAACTATACCCAAACTGGATATTATGCTACTTCATAAATTGTCATCGCCTCCACACCAAAATATCTTATTATTTTCTTGGATGTTTCGCATAAATTCGATACTACAATTTTAGTATTTCCTTCTATGCTATAAATTACAACGCTTATCTTGTCTATTAATCTAAAAATCCAGCGCAAAGTTGGTTTGTCAGTAGGTTTTTTGACTTGATTTGGTATAGTATCTTTATTTGCTTCTAACGCCTTTTGAATCTTATATTATAATGGTCTCCATATTTTGGACACAAAAATAGAAGAAATGAGATAGAATTCTTTAGCAAAAAAGGAGAGCTAGAGATGAAAAAACAAGTAAGGCAATATAGTGCTGAGGAGAAATCAAAAATTGTCATAGAGACAATCAAGGGCGAGCTAACAATAGCCCAAATAACTAGTAAGTATGGTGTTCATGCAACGCAGATAAGTAATTGGAAAAAACAGGGGCTTGAATTATTAGTACAAGGCTTTAAGAGTAAAACACAGAGTGCTGATCCAAATCAGCAGGAGTTAATCAAGAATCTATATGAACAAATTGGACAGTTAAGTGTAGAGCGTGACTGGCTCAAAAAAAA
>NZ_MWZE01000001.1:32983-71244 GCF_002259525.1 Rickettsia endosymbiont of Culicoides newsteadi
TTACTACCAAATAATGGGTCTTGAAGCTGTTTATCCTAAAATGAATTTGAGTAAAAGAAATCAGGCACATAAAATATATCCTTATTTATTAAAAGATTTAGAGGTAACATACTCAAATCAAGTATGGTGTTCAGATATCACTTACATAAGGTTGCAACAAGGATTTGTTTATTTGGTAGCCATTATGGATTGGCACAGTCGTTATATACTTAGCTGGCGGGTATCTATTAGTTTAGAAAGTACTTTTTGTGTAGAGGCTCTTGAGGAAGCTATAGAACAATATGGTATACCAAAGATTTTTAACACAGACCAAGGAGTGCAATTTACGTCTGAGCAATTTATCTGTATTTTAAAAAAATATAATATTCAAATAAGTATGGATGGCAAAGGTAGAGCTTTGGACAACGTGTTTATTGAGCGATTTTGGCGTTCGTTGAAACAGGAAAAAATTTATCGAATAATTTTAACAATTGTAAAGGAGGCAAAAGCAGCTATTAAGGAATATATCGATTTTTATAACCACGAAAGAATGCACCAAGCATTGGGGTATAGGACTCCTAGCTTGATGTACTATAAACAAAAAGTTGCATAATAGTGACAATAATAATTTCATGGGAATTATATCTCTAAATTGCTAAATTTTTGTCTAGACAAAGGAGACCACCATATTCCTTCTTACTGTTGCAACTTATTTATTCTCCTCTGATAACTTAACATAAAATTTTGTCAACAGAACCTAGCTCTCTTTTATCATTTTGGCGTTATTTAGTACGATAAATGATCCCATACATCCTGAGTCCATAAAACCATTTGACCAATTATCCCTACATTCTCTTCTTTGACTTCTGGCATTGGCGGTATTATTGCAAGGTCTTGACGAGTTTGAAACAATAATTGCTCGATAGAATGCCCCGCTTCATTAGAAACTAGTAGATTATGATTTTTCCATAGCTCTGCTATCAAGCACGCCAGTTCAGAATGAATAGTTGGGACATCCTGTTTGGAACTAAAACCTACTCCTTCGACTTCAATATGATAACCTTTTTTATCTAATTCATATTTTTGTAATATTTTATCAACTTCTCTTTGAGTAGCAATTGTTTGGCGTTGAATGTAAGGGTTATTGCTGATAAATAAAATAACATAATCTTTTTGCTCACCAAGCCCCCCACTCAAAATCTTATCAACAAGAGTAACTGCAGCATCATAAGCAGTAGTAGCGGTATTAGGTCTTGAGTTATTGTTGCCCAGTTCGGTATTTATTACTTCAGCTGAGCTTCTCTGCTCCTTATTAAGGAAGTTATTTAATAAATCCTCACTCATCAGGCTTTCTGTGAGCTTTGTTTCATCTGTAGTTGCATAATTAGGATAGACTCTTCCAGGAAAGAAACCTGCAGGACATTCTTCTTTTGTGGTATATTGAATGAAGGGTTGTGTTAGTTCTAAAACAATATTATAACTTTTAGCAAGTGACCCCATATATTCCTTCCCTTCCTCTGTACGAGCTGAATCTTCTCCAACTAATAAAGAAGCATCTAATTTATTGATATCCCCCTTATCTTGCCATATTTTTAGTAATTTATCGTATGTCTCTGGGTTAATACCATCAATATTAGCCCATAATGGTCTTGCTCCGGCTAATACTAATACTGATCCATTAATTTTAATTTGTTCTATTATTTTATTATAGTAAATTATCCGTGCCAATAAGCCAATTCTAGAGGCTCCAGCAATCCAGCTTTCAGCATATTCCTGATGTTGGGGTGGTATTTCATCAATAAGCCCTAATTGTTTGGCAGCATCAATATATTGAGAGGCATATTTAATCATCCAATTTTCATTGGTTAGTTCATTACGTTCCTGACCAACTTTACGATTAAATGCATTCTGAGCAACATATAGTAACCAATCTTCAACATCTCGTACACTCAATTCATTAGTAGCTTTAAATAAATTTTTACGCAATAATTTAGCATCGAATTGATCAGGAGCATCTTGAGTAGCTCGAGATTTAATTAAACTTCTAGAAATTGAAGCAAATATTTTTTCTGAATTACTAGTTTTATCAAAACATGCTAGATCACGCCATAATTTTTCTGGTTGTAAATATCCGGCTAGATGAAGAATCTTTAACAAACTGTCTTGCTGAGTTGGGGAAGTGAAACCTAATCCCTTAGCAGCTATCTCAAATTTAGAAAGTTCTGACGAGCGTTTATAACCTTCATATGTTACCCCAGTAAACATCCCTGTTACTATAATAGGTAGCATCATTTTTTGTAAGAGTTTAGCTTTAGACATATTGTAAATCCTGTAGTTTAATTATTGTGTTATCCATACTAATACTATATGTCACCCCTGCTCTCTTGTCACCACTACTCATCTTGTCATACCTACTCTCTTGTCATACCTGCGTAAGCAGGTATCTAGATTCCCGCCTACGCGGCAATGACAAAAAGTCAGATGTCATGTATGGACGGTTATTACTACAATCCCAGATTTTTTGGATTTTGGTATTTAATCCAAATATCAATTAACAATTTAGTAATAATAATCGCAGAAAACATCGATGATATTATACCAATAGTTAGTGTTACCGCGAAGCCTTTTATAGCACCAACACCAAACATAAAAAGTAAAAACGCCGCTATCAAAGTTGTCACGTTTGAGTCAAGAATTGTCGCAAAAGCTGATTCAAACCCTGTCCTTATAGCATACAGGTTAGATGCCCCCTTTTTAAGCTCTTCCCTTATTCTCTCATAAATGAGTACATTGGCATCAACCGCCATGCCAATCGTTAATATTATACCAGCAATTCCCGGTAGAGTTAATGTCGCTTGGAAAAGTGACAATAAAGCTAGAATATAGAGTAGGGCTAGACTTAATGCTATATTGGCAAAAATTCCAAGAATTCCGTACGACCAAATCATAAATATCACCACACTGGCAAAACCAATCATCCCTGCTTTCTTACCTGCCTCTATTGAGTCTGCCCCAAGATTTGGCCCTATGGTTCGTTCCTCTATTATCTTTAAAGGAGCTGGTAACGAACCAGCTCTAAGTAATAAGGCTAATTCATTGGCTGATTCAACAGTAAAATTACCTGAAATTATACCACTTCCTCCAAGAATTGGTTCATTAATTACTGGAGCACTTAATAATTTATTATCAAGCACGATCGCAAGCCTTTTACCAGAATTATTTTTGGTTATTTCCGCAAATAATTTGCTACCAAGATTATTAAAGGAAAAAGCAACGGCTGGTTGAGTATTTTGGTTAAAAGAAGCTTGAGCAGTTATTAGCTGCTCACCACTAACAATAACTTTTTTCTTAACAACTACATAATATTCTTTTTTATCTGAATTTTCTCCTTTAACTAAGATTGAGCCAGAGGGTAAACGCCCATTTATTGCTTCTTGTATGTTGGCATTTTCGTCAACTAAATGGAAGGTTAATTTTGCAGTTTTACCAAGAATATTTTTCAGTTGTTGTGGGTTTTCCTCACCTGGTACCTGGAGCAATATATGTTTATCGCCTTGCCTCTGTATGTTAGGCTCTTTGGTACCTGTACTATCCACTCTCATTCTAATTATTTCGATTGATTGAGCAATTACTTTTTGCCTTAATTCGGCAAGTTTAGAATCATTATAGCTAAGCTTAATATTAGAATTATCTTGTTCTACAGTAATTTCTCGGTCAATTTTACCTAAAATCTTTTTTATTGTTTTGTAATCTTCTGGGTTTCTTAATTCAAACTGTACCATGTGATTTTTAGCAATAAGATTTTTATAGCCTACCTTATCTTCCCGTAAATATTTTCGTAAATGGTCAGTCAAACCTTCCATTACATCATTTAAATAGGCGTCAAAATCGACATCTAGCAATAGATGAGCACCACCTCTTAAATCAAGACCAAGATTTACCCTATAATTGGGTAATATTTTTGAATCTATAGTTGTAAAATTAGGTAAAGCACAAATAAATGCTCCTATTGTACATAAAATAGACAAGAATATTTTCCATTTAGCAATATTATGCACCGTTATTTTCCTTTGTCTTTTTTACTTTTATTAACAGCTATAGCTTCTTTTTTATGACGACTTGTAATATCGAGTATTGCAGATTTTAAAACTTTGATTCGTATATTTTCAGATATTTCAAGGTCTATTGTGTTGTCAGTATCGTTAATCTTGCTGACTATACCAAAGATTCCGCTATTAGTTACTACCTCTTCGCCCTTTTTTACGCTACTCACCACACTTTCTTTCTCCTTACGACGTTTTTCTTGCGGTCTAATTAGGAAAAAATAAAATACAATGAAAATTAATACCATCGGCACCATGCTTGTTAATACTGACTGCATAGATGATTCAGGTGCTGCTGGAACTACTTCTACAGTTTCTTTGATTGATATTGTATCGTCATCTGCATAGGCATTTTCTATAAACATAATATATCTCCTGATGTTTATCTTTTACTGTAGTAAAAGTAGTTGTGTTAACTAGCAAACTACGTCATTGCGAGGAGTGTGTAAACACGACGAAGCAATCCATATGATAAGCTTCATGGATTGCCACGCTCACGTACGTTCGCTCGCAATGACAGAAGTGCCTTACCCAAACCTCATTGCGAAGAGCCGCTTTACGGCGACGAAGCAATCCAGGAAAACGATAAATTTGGATTGCTTCGGGCTTCACCCCTCCTCGCAATGACGGTAATGTTAGCTATATAATGACATACTTACTCAAAACAAGCTAGTAAAGATTCGTATCTAGCTATATCTAATTTTATAATATCATTCTTTGTCTCACCCTTTTCTTCGCTTATTTCTTTTTTTAACAATACTATCTTTTCAGCTATTTCATGGGTTTGTAAGTTGTTGGTATCAACAGCAAATTCAGTTACTATATTAACGTTGGTCTTAGTAACTTCAGCTAATCCCGAATAAACAAAATACTTTAATACAGAATTACCTACTGTTATTTTTGTTAAACCAGCTTTTAAACTAGAAATCAGTAACTCATGACCAGGTAAAACACCAAATTCTCCTAATTCTCCATGCATTGTTACTTCTTGAGCTTCCTGGTCAAATACAATACTTGTAGGTGTTACAATTTTAACCCTAATTATTTTGTTCATTTATGCAATCCATTTATGCAATTTTCTCTTTAAGCATTTCAGCTTTCTCTACTGCTTCATCAATACTACCTATCATATAAAAAGCTGCTTCTGGTAAATGATCATATTTGCCAGAAACCAAACCTTGAAACCCTTCAATAGTATCAGCTAAACTGACAAACTTTCCAGACATACCTGTAAATACTTCGGCAACATGGAAAGGTTGGGATAAAAATCGTTGTATTTTCCTGGCTCTGGTAACAGTTAATTTATCTGCTTCCGACAACTCATCCATTCCTAAAATGGCAATTATATCTTGCAGCGACTTATATGTCTGTAAAACTTTTTGTACCTCTCGAGCCACTGAGTAATGTTTTTCTCCAACAATTGCTGGACTTAGCAATTGTGAACCGCTATCGAGTGGATCTACTGCCGGATAAATACCAAGCTCAGCAATTTGTCGACTAAGTACAGTCGTTGCATCCAAATGAGTAAAAGAGGCAGCAGGAGCAGGATCAGTTAGATCATCGGCTGGCACATAAATAGCCTGTACCGAAGTAATTGATCCAAACTTTGTTGAAGTAATACGTTCTTGCAACTCACCCATATCAGTTGCTAATGTTGGTTGATAACCCACTGCCGAAGGTATTCTACCTAAAAGGGCTGATACCTCAGAACCAGCCTGAGTGAATCGGAAAATATTATCGACAAAAAACAAGACATCCTGTCCGCCATCTAAATCCCTGAAACTTTCGGCTATAGTGAGTCCAGTTAAAGCAACTCTAGCCCTTGCACCGGGCGGTTCGTTCATTTGCCCATAAACCAGAGCTACTTTAGATTTTTCTGGATTTTCTAGATCAATTACATTGGAATCAATCATTTCATGATACAAATCATTGCCTTCTCTAGTCCTTTCTCCAACTCCAGCAAAAACCGTATATCCTCCATGAGCTTTGGCGATATTATTAATAAGCTCCATAATTAATACTGTTTTTCCTACCCCAGCACCACCAAATAACCCAATCTTTCCTCCTTTTGAATAAGGAGCTAACAGATCAATGACTTTAATTCCTGTAACCAAAATGTTTTTTTCCGTTGATTGATCAACAAAACTGGGAGCTGAGTGGTAAATTGAAGCAGATTTAGTTGAAGTAATGTTACCTCTTCCATCAATCGGCATACCAATTACGTTCATTATACGCCCAAGTGTTGCCGTGCCAACAGGTACCTTAATGGTATCTCCTGTATCTACCACCTCTTGACCTCTTACTAACCCCTCTGTTGGATTCATAGATATGCATCTAACAATATCATCTCCGATATGTTGCGATACTTCTAATATCACCTTTTCTCCATTATTATAGCATTCAAGTGCATTAAGAATTTTCGGCAATTTAGCATCATTAATAAACTGTACATCAACCACAGCTGAGATAATTTGCACAATCTTACCAATAGTCTTGCCAATAATTTTTGTCATATTTTACCTTACATTATATTTGTCTATCTATAGTAAATTAGACCCTAATTGTCATTACGAGAAGCTACTTTAGTAACAACAAAGCAATCCATTTCTAATTACCTTTATGGATTGCCACGCTCACATACGTTCGCTCGCAATGACGGAACTGATTTACCAAACGTCATTGCGAGGAGGCGTGAGCCGACGAAGCAATCCATTCGCTCACAATGAGCATCCAGCAACCTAATTAATTTATATAGCTTCTGCTCCTGCAATAATTTCAATTAAATCCCGAGTAATTATATCTTGTCTAGACCTATTCAGCGTTAATGTTAACTTATTAATAAGCTCATCAGCATTTTTTGTGGCATTATCCATCGCTGTCATTCTAGCTCCTTCTTCACTAACTCTACTTTGTAGTAGAGCATAATTAATTTGTGCGGTTACATAAAGATTAATCATATTCAAAACAAGCCCCTCGCCTTCATATTCATAGCTTAAATACTGCTCACTTGAGTATTGCTCACTTGAAGATAGCTGCTGTTCAATTGGTAATATTTGCTGTTTAGTGGCAATCTGGGTTATAGCATTTTTACATTTATTAAAATATATCTGACAACTGCTAATTTTACCACTATCCACCATCTCCGTTATTTTATCTTTAATCTGAAATGCCAAATTATTATTATGATATTTGGGAAAATCATAATAATTGTCAATATAATGGGAATATTGCCATTTGAATAGATCGTAGCCTTTTTTACCAATAATAATAAGCCTTACTTGTTTACCAGCATTTTCCAAATTTGCAATATCAAATTTCACCTGTTTGAACACTGCAAAATTGAAAGAACCACATAAACCGCGTTCCGAGGTAACTACTACCAATAAATGAGGCTTATTTATATTTACATCACTTGAAAAGAATTTTTTTTCTTCTTCAGTCATATTTTGCAAATTATTCCTAGATGCTACATTAGACATTGTATTCCGCAAAATCTCAATATAATCTTCTGAGTCCTTAATTTGGCTTTTGGCTTTGGTAAATTTGGTAGCCGAGACTATTTGCATAGCCTTAGTAATTTTTTGCGTTGATTTAACACTTTTAATACGAGATCTTAATTGCTTTAAACCTGACATAGCTACCCAACTTTATTGTCAGTAAGAAAGTTCTGTACAAATTTTTCTAAGAAAAATTTTAACTTTTCTTCCGTTTCTTTAATGATTTGTCCCTGATTTTTAATGGATAATAAAATATCGTTTTCTTTAAGCTTTATTTCTTGGAGTAATTTAAGCTCAAATTCTTTTACTAACTCAACAGGAATATTATCGAGATAATTTTTCACCCCAGCATAAAGACTTACTACCTGTTCTTCAACAGAGAAGGGAGCATATTGATCCTGCTTCAATATCTCACTTAACCTTGTACCATGTGAGATAAGCTGCTTAGTTGAGCTGTCTAAATCTGAACTAAACTGAGCAAAAGCGGCTAATTCCCTAAATTGGGCTAATTCAAGTTTGACACTTCCTGCTACTTGTTTCATAGATTTTACTTGAGCAGCTGATCCTACCCTACTCACTGATATACCAATATTTACCGCCGGTCTGATACCTTTATAAAATAGTTCATTCTCTAAAAAAATCTGTCCATCAGTAATTGATATAACATTGGTTGGAATATATGCAGAAACATCACCTGCCTGGGTCTCAATAATCGGCAAAGCCGTAAGAGAACCCCCACCATCTTTATCCGACATATTTGCTGCTCGTTCCAGTAACCTAGAATGTAGGTAAAATATATCTCCCGGATATGCTTCACGCCCTGGTGGTCTTCTGAGCAATAGAGAGATTTGTCTATAGGCAACAGCATGTTTACTCAAATCATCGTAAATAACTAATGCATGCATGCCATTATCACGAAAATACTCACCAATACTACAGCCAGTGTAAGGTGCCACATATTGCAACGCAACAGGATCAGAGGCGGTGGCTGCAACAACTACTGTATATTCCATAGCCCCTGAATCTTCCAATTTTTTTACTACCTGTGCGACAGTCGACCTTTTTTGACCAATAGCTACGTAAATACAATAAATCTTATTTTTTTCATCGCCATCAAGATGAGCTTGTCTTTGGTTAATAATCGTATCGATGGCAATAGCCGTTTTTCCTACTTGCCTGTCACCAATAATTAACTCCCGCTGACCTCTACCAATAGGAATTAGGGAATCAATCACTTTGATACCCGTTTGCACCGGGTCTTTAACACTTTGTCTAGAAATGATCCCCGGAGCCTTTTCTTCTATATTCCTGTAGCTATCAGTTATAATTTCGCCTTTACCGTCAATAGGACTTGCCATACCATCAACGACCCTACCAAGCAATGCTTTACCGACTGGTACTTGTATAATCTTACCAGTTCTTTTGACCGAATCTCCTTGCTTTACTTCGCGATCGTCACCAATCAATATGATATTTACCGAGTCTGTTTCAAGATTAAGAGCAAGACCTTTCACCCCCGAGGCAAACTCAACTACCTCACCAGCTCCTACATTATCGATACCGTATACTCTAGCTATACCATCTCCAACTGTTATAACTTGCCCTACTTCTTGTAAATCGCTAAATTGTTCAATATTAGCAATTTCTTTTTTTAGTACTTCAGCAAGTTCAACAGCCTTTAATTTTTGGGAAGAACCCATAATTATTTACCTCGTAAATCTTATTTAATAATTTTTAATCCAAACGTCATTCCGAGACCACATAGTGGTCGTGGCAATCCATTTCTAACTATCTATATAACCTAAATCTTTGTAGTTTTTAAGGTTTTTATTATCTTTTTTAACATTCCATCAATAGAGTAATCCCTAACTACGCTATCATATTGTATAATAATACCACCAATAATTGACTGATTCTGACTAAATTTTATCGCAACTTTCTGCTGAAAATCAGTTTCTAAATGTTTTGTTAACCATTGTTTTTCTTCACTATGCAAAATTTTAGCAGAAGTGATTGTTACCATCTTAATATTTCTACTTTTATTAAGTAATTGTTGGTACAATACAACTATATTTGATAAAATAGGCATACGTGAATGTTTTAGTAATATTAATAATAACTGCTTAACTGTAGATTCAACACTAAAGTTTTTTGCAATTAATTCAATTATTTTACATTTATCAATATTTTTCACTATAGGAGAAAATATCGCCTCCTTGATTTGTGCATTATCATTGATAAGCTGATCAATAATCTTAATCTGCTCAAATATTTTATCTTCCAAAGCATTAGCTAGTGCATTATTAAATAACGCAGAAGTATAATTTTGTACTAATTTAGTATTGATCATTATACTGTTACATCCATAAAACTCTAATAAGCCAAGCAATAATAAACCACATAAAGCCATGAAAACAAACCATGTAAGACTGCCCATAACACAGAGTGGTTGATGTTAAATGAAATAGCCATAGCCAATGCCGAGCCAAATGATACACCATGCCGCATAACGATATTTATTCGCCGCTTTCGTGGAAAAGTTTCATAATCCTCAGCATTCATCTTACTCATTGCCTGTACCTCATATTTAAATTTAATTGCAAGTTGTTATTCTTGCTCTCTTGTCATCCGCCTCTCTTGTCACCCCTGCGTAACCAGGAGTCTTAGATTCCCGCCTACGCGGGAGTAACAAATAGTACTTATAACACAATCTATCCTTACCACTAAGTATATTTAGAAAAAAATAAATCAAATATGAATGGCTCTACCATAGGCCTGCAATACTGACTCACTCATCATTTCCGATAAAGTTGGGTGAGGGAAAATGGTATTGATTAAATCAAGCTCTGTACCTTCCATAGTTCTAGCAATTACATAACCTTGAATTAGCTCGGTAACCTCTTCGCCTATCAAGTGCGCCCCTAGCAATTCCCCAGTTTTTGTATCAAATATTGTTTTAATCATCCCTTCAGTACACCCATCAACCAGGGCTTTCCCATTAGCGATAGATGGGAATTTGCCAATTTTCACTTGGTAACCAGCTTTTTTCGCTTGTTCTTCAGTAAGCCCTACACTAGCAATCTGCGGTGAGGAATAAGTACAACCTGGAATATTACGATTTTCTAGAGGATGAGCTTTAAGACCGGCAATAGTTTCTACAGCAATAATACCTTCATGACTTGCCTTGTGTGCAAGCCACGGGGGAGATGTGACATCACCTATTGCATAAATTCCTTGTTCATCAGTTTGCATAAACTGATTGGTAACAATATGACCTCTATCTATTTTTATATTAGTTTTTTCTAAATTAAGATTTTCCGTATTGCCAACTATACCAACTGCCATAAGCAAAGTTTCAGCTTGTATTTTGTGGTTCTTACCTTCTATCTCAACTTCAATCATAACATGATCTTGTGTTTGGCTATGATTTAACAACTTACTATTAGTATGAATTTTTATACCCTTTTTCTCAAAAATTTTTCGTGCCATTAAAGAAATTTCTTCATCTTCAGCTTGTAAAATCCTATTTTGTACTTCAATTATGGTGACGTTTGTTCCTAAAGAGTTATAAAATGAAGCAAATTCTATACCAATCGCTCCTGATCCAACTATAATCATAGATTTTGGTAATTTATCCAAAATCATAGCCTCCTTAGAAGTAATAATTTGCTTACCATCTGGTTTAAATCCATCTAAAATCCTAGCTCTTGCACCTGTAGCAATTATTATATCTTGTGCTTTAATTGAAATTTTTTGACCGTTACTATCAATATTTACCACTTTGCCAGCTCCAAGTACAGCAGTGCCATCAATTACCGTAACCTTATTTTTCTTTAGTAAGGACTTAATGCCAGATGTTAACTGCGTCGATATATCTCTAGAACGCTGTACTATTTTTTTTAAGTCAAAGCTTGGTTCATTGACTATAATACCATAATCTTGAGCATGCTTAATTTTCTGAAATAATTCAGCTGATTTAAGTAGTGCTTTTGTTGGTATACATCCCCAATTTAAACAAACCCCTCCTAAATGCTCTCTCTCAATCAACACAACTTTTTTATTTAGTTGTGCCGCCCTAATTGCCGCAACATAACCACCAGGCCCACCGCCAATAATTGCTATATCATAATTTTCCATTAATATTTCCACTTATTCATTCATTGCTATTTTTAATGCTTTATTTACTCCAACCAGATTATAGTGAATTAACTTGAATTAGCAACGTTATAAATCCTATTAGTATTTAGCTTCAGCGTCATTGCGAGAAGTCACTTTAGTGGGGACGAAGCAATCCAAAAAACTATTAAAATGGATTGCTTCGGAGGCTTATGCCTCCTCGCAATGACAGTATGATGGGTGCTTATTCGGCACTAATTCAGGTTAATTGACTATAACTTATAACCAGTGGCTAATTGCAGTTAATCTAAGAAAACCTTTTGAAGAGATTTTTTTGCTAATTTTCCTTCAGTAAGAAAGTCCTTATTTAAATGAGTAACTTTATTATTTAATAACCTTAACTGTAAGTAATCACTAATTGCCTGGGTAAATTCACCAATTTTGTTCCGAAAAAAATGATCGGCTCCATGGATGAGCTTATAGTCGACAGTTATATGTTTCTGCTTAGACAGCTTTCCTACCAGTTCAAGTACTGATTCTTCTGACACAATACTATCATTGTCCCCTTGTATTACAAAACCGGAAATAGGGCATTGAGACAAGAAGGAAAAATCATATTTATTTACTGGTGGGGATACCATAATAAAATTATTAATCTCTGGTCTTCTCATGATAAGTTGCATGGCTATCCAGGCTCCAAAAGAAAAGCCTGCTATTAAATTTATACTACCTGTAGGATTGTTAAGCTGCAACCAATCAAGTGCTGTCGCCGCATCAGTCATTTCCCCAATACCATTATCAAACTCTCCTTGAGAGCGTCCAACTCCTCGAAAATTAATTCTGAGTACTGTGAATCCATTCGATACTAGTGTTCTATATACATTATAAACCACTTTGTTATTCATAGTGCCACCGTGAAGTGGATGTGGATGTAATACCAAAGCAAGTGGAGCCTTAGAATCGCTAGATTTAGTATACAGCCCTTCAATCCGACCAGCAGGACCATTAAAAAAAACTTCAGCCATAATTATACACTATCATATATTAATTTATATCGATCGCTAAGCTATATGAATAATTTAAATTTTGTTACATAGCCTAAGAACAATAAGTGAGAATTATAGCACGCTACTTGATATATTTCAAGATAACTAATGTATTCTATTATTTTGGTTTCCTTAAAAAAGCTGGAATATCATGGATATCAACGTCTACATCGCTCTTTTGGGAAATTGGAGGAATATGGTTTTTGATTTGCTCTTGATTTTGATTAGTATTGGATTTTAGTGAATTCCACATTCTACTGAGTAAAGATGCTTTGGCATCATTGCTACTTATAGTTGGCTGATTTGGTATATTAATTGATGTCGCCTGAACGTTTAAGTTTAAAGGCTGTACTCCAGAATCTACTAAGCTAGCTTTTTCACCAGTATATTGGGCAAAATCTGGAATTTCTTCTAAAACTGTTGTCTCTATTAAATCATGGTTATTAGCTACTTGTTCACAACTTGCAGGACTACTAGTTACTGATTCAATAGGTTGGGGTTTGTTGCTTATAACTTGATCAGCATCAATACCAGTAGCAACTACCGATACCCGAATAACACCATTTAATTCTTGATTAAACGTTGAACCAAAAATAATATTAGCATCACTATCCCCTACTTCTTCTCTAATTCTATTAGCCGCACTATCAACCTCAAATAAGGTCATATCCGCACCACCAGTAATGTTAATTAACACCCCTCTAGCACCACGCATTGAGTTATGATCTAATAGTGGATTAGAGATAGCCGCTTCAGCTGCCTTAACCGCTCTATCCTCACCAGATGCTTCTCCCGTACCCATCATAGCTTTACCCATTTCGCTCATCACTGTTCTAATGTCAGCAAAGTCTAGGTTAATCAGACCTGGCATGATCATCAAATCAGTAACCCCTCTGACTCCGGCATGTAATACATCATCTGCCATTTTAAAGGCATCGGCAAAGGTAGTATTTTCATTTGCTATACGAAATAAATTTTGATTCGGTATTACTATCAAAGTATCAACAAATCTTTGTAGTTCTAGTAAACCTTGTTCAGCAGTTTTAATTCTATGTTTTCCTTCAAAATGAAAAGGTTTAGTAACTACCCCCACAGTAAGAATTCCTAGCTCCTTAGCAATCTTTGCCACAACCGGAGAAGCACCTGTACCAGTACCTCCACCCATACCGGCAGTGATAAACACCATATTGCTACCTTCTAAATGCCCCTTAATCTCGTCAGCTGATTCTTCAGCTGCTAAAGCCCCGATTTCTGGAGACGCACCAGCTCCAAGACCTTTAGTAATCGCAACACCTAACTGTATTTTGTTGTCGCATAAGGAATGTTCGAGTGATTGGGCATCAGTATTGGCAACAACAAAGTTTGCTCCTTGCAATTTGGCAAGTAGCATATTATTTATTGCATTACCACCAGCTCCTCCAACACCAAATACTGTGATAATTGGTTTAAGAATTACATTTTCTGGTGCTTTGAGATGTAAAGCCATAATAATATTTTACCTGTTAAATATAAATTGTTTTTAGTATAATAAAGAATCTGAAAATTTCTACCATAAAATATATTTCATAAAGAGCATCAGTCTAATTATACCATATTTTTTGCTACCACTAAGCGATCAAACTCCTCACCTGATAAAAAATTTAATTTTATAGCAGCTTCTCTTAAAGTTATACCTTCTTGATAGGCTTTTTTTGCAACTTTTGCCGCATTATCATAACCTATATGCGGATTTAAGGCTGTCACTAACATCAGCGATTGCTCTCTCAGCTTATTAATACGTTCTATATTCGGCTCTAAACCTTCAATACAATGCGTAACAAAACTATTGATGCTAGCAGAAATCAACTCTATTGACTGCAAAATATTATATATTATAACCGGCTTAAATGTATTTAATTCAAGATGGCCGTTTGATCCGGCTATAGCTACTGCAAGATTATTGCCCATAACCTGCACGCAAACCATAGTCAATGCTTCAATTTGTGTTGGATTAACCTTACCTGGCATAATTGAAGAACCAGGCTCATTTTCCGGTAAATGTAATTCACCAAAACCACATCTTGGTCCCGATCCTAATAGCCTAATGTCATTAGCCATTTTCATTAAACTTCCTGCTATGGTATTTAGAGTACCAGAAAATTCTACTAATGCATCATGAGTAGCTAATGCTTCAAATTTATTAGCAGCACTTTTGAAAGGATAGTTGGTATATGCAGCAACTTGATCAGAGAATCTTACAGCAAATTCTTTACGGCAATTAATACCAGTCCCCACTGCAGTTCCACCTTGGGCTAAAAAATATACTCTTTTTAGTGACTCCTCAACTCGTTCTATGGCATAGGCTATTTGCGTTACATAACCAGAAAATTCTTGCCCAAGCGTTATTGGCGTAGCGTCCTGCAAATGAGTACGTCCTATCTTAACTATATTATTCCAAGCTGTAGCTTTGGTATTTAACGCCGAATATAGGCTGGTTAATGCTGGAATTAATTGTTGTTTACTAGCGAGTATGGTTGCGATATGCATAGCAGTTGGAAACGAGTCGTTGGATGATTGTGCCATATTTACATGATCATTTGGATGAATTGGCGATTTACCACCCTTCTTGCCTACTAATTGTTCATTACCAATAGAGGCTATTACCTCATTGATATTCATATTAGTCTGAGTACCAGAGCCAGTCTGCCATACTACTAAAGGAAATTGATCATCAAATTCCCCTTTTAATATTCTAGAGGTAGCTTGATCTATTGCTTCTGATATTTCAGGCTTAAGATCGCCTAATTCTTTATTGACCTTTGCTGCACATTTTTTTAAAATTGCTAGTGCCTTAATCAACTGAATAGGCATTTTTTGATCGCCTATCTTAAAATTCTCAAGAGACCTTTGAGTTCCCGCCCCCCAGTAAAATTGATCGTCTACTTTGATTTCTCCAAATGAATCGGTTTCAATTCTATAATTTTTCATATAAATTTTTCTTTTTCGCTTTTATTATATTTATAACTAATCCGACTGTCATTGCGAGGAGGTCGCCAGACCGACGAAGCAACCCATTTCTATTCACTTTTTCTTGGATTGCCGCGTCGCCGCTTTTAGCGGCTCCTCGCAATGACGAGTTATAGAAGTATACGTCATTGCGAGACCACATAGTGGTCGCGGCAATCCACACATTATTGGATTGCTTCATCGGTTTACGCCTCCTCGCAATGACGGCTTGAGGACGTAAGGTCTTCTCGCAATGACAAGTCTGGTTAGTCAATTCACTCATCATCAACAGGGTTACCTGAATCATCAGTATTCAAAGATTGTTCATCAAACATGAAGAAAAAGGCTTTAATACTATTATTAGGGGTTTCTATGAATATAGCCCCATCTTGATAAATGCCATTATCTTTACTGTGTGAGTTATAGTTCCCCTGATTCAGATGTATATCATGTATACCTCTAGGAGGAAGTTGAGAATGTTGTTGTTTTAGCTGTAATCCATAAGGTACTACTTCCCTTGTTTCAGTATCATCATAAGACTCACCTAAAATACATATCTTTGTACCACGGATAATATGCATGTCTAGCAAAGATGAAATTTCTTGCCATGATTTTGCTAAACTATTCTTTAAATAATCTACTGGCAAAATTCCACTGCGAAAATAATCAAGTCTATAGGCTTGATTTAACTTATCTAAGCGAAATAATCCCTCATTTCCTAGTTTAGCTAAATTAGTTAACAATTCATTATTATCCAACTGATCGACATAGTATAGTTTAACATTAGCTCTAGAATCAGACTGAATATCTATATTTACTTGATAGTCTAGTTGGTTAGCTTGCACTATAAAATTATGGTGAGTCATTGTGTGTTTTGTACTATCTTCTAAATCCTCTAACACAGTACCTTTTACACATGTATAGTTTTTTAGCATAATAATACCTCATAAGCTTTAATTTATATTATATTAACTTGTCGGTGAGTCAATCTTTTTATAACTATAGTCAATCAGGGTAGCTATATCACTCATCTCCTATTCTAAGAGCAGCTATAAAAGCCGATTGCGGAATTTCAACATTACCAATATTACGCATACGTTTTTTGCCAGCTTTTTGCTTTTCCAATAATTTACGTTTACGAGTTATATCTCCACCATAACATTTAGATAAAACATCTTTACGCATTGCTTTAACGGTTTCTCTAGCGATTATTCTGCTACCAATAGCAGCTTGAATAGCGATCTGAAATAATTGCCTTGGGATTAAATCGCTAAGGCGTTTACACAATTCTCGACCACGATATTCTGATCGTGACCGATGTACTATAGTAGATAGAGCATCAACTGGCTCGCTATTAACCAAAATAGATAATTTTACCAAATCACTTTCCTCATAACCATCCATTTCCCAATCAAAGCTAGCATAGCCTTTTGTGTAACTTTTTAACTTATCGTAAAAATCAAATACTATCTCATTTAAAGGTAATCGGTAAATTACCATAGCCCTACCACCGACATAAGTTAATTCAATTTGTACTCCTCTTTTATCAGTACACAAAGATAAAACATTACCTAAAAACTCATCTGGCACTAATATTGTTGCCTTAACCCAAGGCTCTAACATTGATTCTATATTTTGAGTAACAGGTAAGTCAGCCGGATTATGTATTTCTAATTGATGTCCATCACGCATATTAATCTTATAAACCACACTAGGAGCAGTAGTTATCATATCAAGATCAAATTCACGCTCCAGTCTTTCTTGCACTATTTCAAGATGTAGTAACCCCAAAAAACCGCAGCGAAATCCTAATCCTAAGGCAGTTGAACTTTCTGCTTCAAATTCAAAGCTAGCATCGTTAAGCCTTAATTTAGCTAAAGAATCTTTTAGATGCTCAAATTGTGAAGCGTCTGAAGGATATAATCCACAAAATACTACCGGTAAATGTGGCTTAAAACCAGGCAAAGGCTCCTTACAAGGTCTTTTTTCATCAGTTATTGTGTCACCAACTTTACAGTCGACAACTTGCTTGATTGAAGCAGTAAAAAACCCTATTTCTCCTGAATATAAAATATCTGATATATGTTTCTTAGGAGTAAAATACCCAACATTCTCAACATTATAACTACAATTGCTAGCCATCATCCTAATACGCATATTTTTGCGTAAAGTTCCATCGATAACTCTAACCAAAATTACTACTCCTAGGTAAGAATCGTACCAACTATCAACCAATAATGCCTTTAAAATATCTGTTTGATTAGTTGCAGGACAGGGTAGTCTATTAACAATTGCTTCAAGTACTTCTTCTATTCCTATACCACTCTTTGCCGAAATCAATAATGCATCGCTTGCATCTATACCAATTACGTCCTCTATTTGTTGTTTGACTTTATCAGGATCAGCGGCTGGTAGATCAATTTTATTGAGTACAGGAACAATTTCATGCTTATTATCAATCGCTTGATAAACATTTGCGAGAGTTTGTGCCTCAACACCCTGGCTACTATCTACCACTAATAACGAGCCTTCACAAGCAGCGAGTGACCTACTAACCTCATAAGAAAAATCCACATGACCAGGAGTATCCATTAGGTTTAGATAATAGGTATTACCATCTTTGGCTTTATAAACTAATCTAACAGTCTGTGCTTTGATAGTAATTCCCCGCTCTTTTTCTATGTCCATTGAGTCAAGTACCTGCTGACTCATTTCTCGAGCTACCAATCCTCCACAATATTCAATTAACCTGTCTGCTAAAGTAGACTTACCATGATCAATATGAGCGATGATTGAAAAATTTCTGATAAACTTTTGATTATTCATTGTATATGCGATATAATGTTAAAATTAGAAAAATGCTAACCCGACTCGTCATTGCAAAAAGTAGCAAAGCTCGAACGAAACGATCCAATTTAATAAATAGTGGATTGCCACGACCTAACTTACGTGATCTCGCAATGACGCATAGGCATCAGTTTAAGAAAATAAAGTAAAAAAGTCGTCTATTAGCGAGCCACCGTAGGTGGCGTGGCAATCCATTTTTAATCACTTTTTTGGATTGCTTCGTTGACCTTACGGTCTCCTCGCAATGACAGTTTCTCAATTATTGGCTTCTTAAACTAACACTTATGCACAATGACATCGGTTTATCTTATCTTTATATAGTAAAATTCCATTTTATAGTAGGAAATAATAGTGCGTGCTGAAATTGAACATTATGTAAAAAAAATCGAACAGTCTTTAGAGCTGCTCAGGAGGTCACTTTGATTTTGATAACGCAACCAAAAGGCTTGTAGAGCTGGAAAATATATCAGAAGATCCAACTTTGTGGGATAATCAGGAAAAGGCTCAAAATATTCTGAAAGAAAAAAGACTTCTAGAGACTAAGCTTAATTCGTTTAAACAACTTCAATCTAATCTTACGGAATGTTTAGAACTTGAGGAATTGGCGTTTGCCGAAAATGACCAGCAAGTTCTAGAACAAGTTCAAGAAGATTTAAGAAAACTATCTATTATTGCCGGAAAATTTGAGACTGAATGCTTATTTTCTGGGGAATTTGACAGTAATAATTGTTTTCTTGAAATCAATGCTGGAGCTGGCGGTACAGAGAGTCATGATTGGGCATCAATTATGATGCGTATGTATTTGCGTTTCGCGGAAAGACAGGGTTTTAAAAGTGAAGTTATTCATCTTATTAACGGTGAAGAAGCAGGAATAAAATCATGTACTATTAAAATTAATGGCTACCAAGCATATGGTTGGTTTCGAACAGAATCAGGAGTGCACCGTTTAGTACGGATATCGCCTTTTAATGCAGCGGGTAAAAGGATGACTAGCTTTGCTAGTAGTTGGGTATATCCAGAAATTGATGATAGTATTGCAATTGTAATAGATGAAAAAGACCTTAGAATTGATACTTACCGTTCTTCCGGAGCTGGGGGACAACACGTAAACACTACTGATTCTGCCGTAAGGATTACCCACTTACCTACTAATATCGTAACACAGTGCCAAAATGATAGATCACAGCATAAGAACAAAGCACAGGCTATGAAAATGCTTAAAGCAAGGCTTTATGAACTAGAGTTAAAAAAACGTACTGAGGATATTCAAGAACAGAATGCATCAAAAACTGAGAATGGCTGGGGACATCAAATAAGATCTTATGTATTGCAACCTTATCAAATGGTTAAGGATTTACGTACCAATCATGAGACTTCTGATACTAAAGGTGTACTTGACGGAGATTTAGAAAAATTTGTTTCAGCTAGCCTATCAATTAGTGTTGGTAATATATATAGTTAATTCAGGAGAATTTGGTGCTAGGAACGATGGAGCGACGCCTATAAGTAATAGGCGAGCGACGAGTGACGACGTCACCAACTTCTCATTAATTGACTATAGTTAATTTAGGATAGATTGGCTATATATAATTAAGAAACGTGCTAAAATGTCTATATTTCAAAGAGAAATATAAAATCTATGGATATTTTCTTATCCTTTGTTGACAATTATCAAAAAAAGGAGTACCATGTTTTTTGGGTTTAATAATTAACTCTTTAATAGCATGAAAGCCTTATTTCTGCCTGTCAGTTATTGGGTTTAATTTCTACGGAAGAGTTCGAATTAAGTTCAGATAAGTAACTCTATACTAAAAGGTTTTTATGACTACTAAAGTAGGTAAGGTCAAATGGTTTAATACAACCAAAGGTTTTGGTTTTATTCAACCAGACGATGGTGGGAGCGACGTTTTTGTTCACATCTCAGCTGTAGAGCGTGCCGGGATCCGTAATCTTAATGGAGGTCAAAGTGTAGGCTTTGATCTAGAAGACAATAAGGGAAAAATTTCTGCTGTTAATCTGCAAATAAAATAATATTTATTTAAAACTACAAGCAACTACTCAAAATTTATGAGTGGTTATTAAACTAGTGAATTTTGGGTAGTATCATCTTTTTATACACTCTGTGCATTATCTTTTATAATTCAGTGTTCACTGTAAGTAAAGCTGTAATTTTATTGGACTATTTTAAGTATACTCGAATGATTTGGGGAAATGGATTTTCAAAGCAAAAGAGTATCTATGATAGGATTGTATTTATAATTACAGCCGCTTTTACTATACAACAATTAATAACCCGCTTTATAACATAAGAACTTAATCATAAATTTATTTTTTAAGGTATAGAATATATGTTTGCTCAAATGCTTTGAAGATTTGGAGTTTAATTGCATTTAACCTTTCAATTCCTTAAAGCATTTGAGTATTTTTAATTTACGATAAATAACATTGGATTTAATAATGAAAAATTTTAATTTACCAAACGAAGTGATTATATCACTTGAACAGATGAACATCACCTCTCCTACAGAAATTCAAAGAGAGGCTATACCGATTGCGATGCAAGGTAGTGATATTCTTGCTTCTAGTCAAACTGGTTCAGGTAAAACCCTTGCCTATTTACTACCAATCGTCAATTCTTTTATACAGACAAAATCAATGGCTTTGGTACTTGTACCAACTCGGGAATTAGCTAGCCAAGTACGCACTACTTTAACCAATGTAACTACTCAAATTAAGCTTCCTAGTGCGGTTTTAATAGGTGGTGAACCAATGCATAAACAATTTACGCAGCTAAAGGCAAATCCTAAAGTGGTGATTGGAACCCCTGGTCGTATTATAGATCATTTACTACGTGGTACCTTAAAATTAAACACAGTACAATTAGTGGTACTTGATGAGATGGATAGGATGCTTGATATGGGCATGAAAGAACAGTTGGAAGAAATAAATAAATATATACCTGAAAAAAGACAGGTTTTAATGTTTTCAGCTACTATGCCAAAACATATTATTGCACTATCGCAAAAATATGTGATTAACCCTAAACGCATTACTATTGGCTCAACTACTCAGGCTGCTTCTCAAATAAAACAAGAAACTTTGCGAGTTTCTGATAAAGAGAAATTCCCTGAGCTTATAAAGCAATTAAAACAACGTGATGGTTCTATAATTATTTTTGTGAAAACTAAGCGTAGTGCCGATCAGTTGGCAAAAATGTTAAAATTTGAAGATCACAAAGCTGAAGCTATCCATGGTGATTTAACACAAGGTAGAAGGGATCACGTAATTGCATCGTTTCGCTCTTCTCGTCACAGAATTATGGTGGCAACAGATGTTGCGGCTCGTGGCTTAGACATACCACATACACAGCATGTTATCAATTATGATTTGCCAATGTCTCCAGAAGATTATTTACATAGAATAGGTAGAACTGGTAGAGCAGGACTTTCAGGTTGTGCATTATCCTTCATTTCGCCAGAAGATAATATTAGGTGGAAAGCTATTGATCGCCTAATGAACCAAGGTGAGAGTACTTCAAGAGAAGAAATGACCGGAAATAAGAATCGTAGAAGACCATTTAATGGTAATAATAGCAACAATAACAATAATGGTAGAAAAAGTTATTTTCCTCGTAATAATAACGATAAAAAGCCTTATTCTGGTCGCTCTAGAAATAGCCAAGCGTCCTAATTTAGTAAAAGTAGTTATGTTATACCCGATTAGTATTTAGCATCAGCGTCATGGCTCAGAGCCACTTTAGTGGGCGACGAAGCAATCCTGTTTGTGTCATACCTGCGTAGGCAGGTATCCAGATTCCCGCCTACGCGGGAATGACAACTTACAATTGCTTCGAAGGTTTACGCCTCCTCGCTAATAGACAGCACGATGGGTGGTTATTCAGCACTAATTCAGGTTAATTGACTATAACAAACTTACTATAGCTAAATAACTATAAAAGGAAAAATCAAAAAATTCATTAGACCTTATATCTTGAAAATGCGATATAAGGTCTATTATTTAAGGATAAAAATACAGTGAAAGTAATTAAGATCGCACCTTCATTGCTATCAGCCGATTTTGCTAATTTACAAAAAGAAATCAATTCTTTGGAAAAAGCGGGGGCTGATATGATCCATATAGACGTTATGGATGGTCATTTTGTACCTAACTTAACATTTGGACCTCCTATAATAAAAGCCTTAAGATCTCATACTACCTTGCCGTTTGATATACATTTAATGATTAATAACCCAGAATATTCGATTAAAGAATATGCTAGTAGTGGGGCAGATATTATCACTATCCATCCTGAAACAACTATTCATCTTGACCGAACTTTAGACATTATTCAAAATTTAGGAGTAAAAGTCGGAGTGGCACTGCTTCCTTCCACCAACCCAAATTCTATAGATTATATTATTGATAAAGTAGATTTGATTTTAGTAATGACTGTAAATCCCGGGTTTTCTGGTCAAAAATTTATAGAGAATCAGTTAGAGAAAATCAAAATTATTTCAGAAAAAATCAAAAATTCCAACAAAACTATATTACTTTCTGTAGATGGAGGAATAAATAATATTACCGGTAAAAATTGCATCAACGCAGGAGCTGATATTTTAGTATCAGGTAATTTTATTTTTCAATCAAAAAATTATCAAAAACAAATAGATTTACTAAGACATTAACTATCTCACCTTACGCATAACCCAGAATAATTTAAAAATTGCAAGACGTCTATTAGCAAGGAGCTACTTTATTAGCATTGAAGCAATCCAGAAAGCGACCAAAATGGATTGCCACGACCACTATGTGGTCTGGCAATGACGCCACAACTGTTGAAAGTTAGAAGAGGAAGAGGTTTTAGACCGAATAGTTTAAAAGTCGTATGTGGTCAACGTCATTGCGAGAAAGACCGCAGGTCGACGAAGCAATCCACAAAATTAACCAAAAATGGATTGCCACGACCACTACGTGGTCTCGCAATGACGAAAAAGCTATCTAAAATCCGCTCCACCTTCTAACTTTCAACAGTTGTGATGTCCCCCCTGCCTGACTTAGTGTCACCCCTGCGTAAGCAGGGGTCTTAGATTCCTGCCATTGCTAAGAACGACAATTTACTTTTTTATGTCATCCCTGCGTAAGCAGGTATCTATACTAGATTCCCGCCTAGGCGGGAATAACAACTTGCTCAACTTTATGTTGATTAACTATAAAGAACAATAATATAAACAAAAAAGGCTTCCTCTTTGAGAAGGAAGCCCTTTTTGTAGTAATAGATAAGTAAACTTAAATGATTAGTTTAGAAGTTTACACGAACTTTTAAAGTACCTTGATGAGCAACATAGTTCTTAGCTAAATTTGCGTCATAACCAGCTCCATACTCCATAACACCAGCTTTAGCAATAACGCCTAAACCAACATTAAATGATGTTTTTGCAGCTTTTTCAGACTTAGTAATAAAGGAATCAGTCATACCCTCTAATCTAACATCAACTTTTCCTAACGAATTAGCACCTAACTTTTGTGAAACAAAAGCATGTAATTCAGGAGTCACTACAACACCATCAGTATCTATAGAGGTTGAAACTTTAGCACCAACTATAGCCTCAATGTTATTAACACCTCTCTCACCAACAATCTTATTTTGATTTGTTGTACCAGTTTCCTTATAACTTTCATCGTTAAACCTTGTATAACGAACTCCAGCCATCGGAGTTAGTAATGCTGAGTCAGCTATTTTAGCGTTGTAACCAAATAACACCTCTCCGCCGTAAGACATAGTGCCATAATCAGCTTTAGCAGTTTCCTGACCACTAGAATGAGTCTTAGTAGAAACTATTCTAGGATCAGTACCTTTAATTTTACTTGAACCCAAAGAAGCCACAGCTTGTACAAAGAAATTTTGAGGAAGTGATTGTGCTGCATAAATAGAACCCATGAAAGTACCTATTTCAGTTTTTCCAGCGTAATCACCTTTGTACTTCATGTCACTCTTAACAAAGCTAACAGCAGCACCAATTGTTAGATCATCATTGACTAAAGTATCAAAACCAACGACTCCACCAAAAGATTTTACTCCATACCCAGCATCATCACCGCTCTTCTTTTGAGTAGCTTGACTATAATATGGCATAGCCCATGCACCCATTAAAGTATCATCAGAACCAGCAGAAACTGCAGCAGCATTAGCTTTAAGCATTCTGTTACGAAGAGCAGCACCAAACATTTCACCAACCTTTCCGACTTGGCTTGTTGATTCAACATTGTTAGTTGTTGAAACCACTTTTCTGACTGCATGAGCACGAAGATCTGCATATTCTTCTGGCTCTTCCCCTTTTGCATGGTCTTCAGACATAAAGCTTAGATCATTTACAAAACCTTTTGCTTTAACAAGGCGTTTGACATTTTCAGCACTAACAACAGCACCAACTTTTTTCAAGTCCGCTGTAATACCACCTTCTATATCAACCTTACGTTCAAACATTAGTTTATTATCTTTAGTTATAATATCCCAATCTACATAGGCTCGATTGTGTGCTACTCCTTCTACACCTACTAGATTGAATGCACCACCATCTAAGTGATTAGCACCATCTATAAGTATAAATGGCTTGTTATTATACTCTGTTACGTCAGCTTCGTCAGAAATTCTAACGGTAACTCCTACATTGCTAGCAACAGTAACTTTGTCCTTAAGCACTATATTACCAAATGCACCTCCTTTACTTAAGACAGTACGAATACTGGTTTTTTCTCCCCAAGTTCCGGATTTTTCGAGGCTCAACTGATTAGATTCTAGATCAATATTTGCATTATTCTGTGAAATACCATGAATTGCTACCTTGCTAGCAGCAATTTTAATATTTTCATTACCAAAGTTAATATTTTTCGCATGCAAACCAGAAGATTTCAAAGTTGCAGTATGTGTATTATCACCAGTAAAGTTAATCGCCTCAAAGGCCTTGTTAGCTGTACCAAAAGTCTTGCTACTAATTTCAGCATTACCTGCAAAGGCGATGGTATTTTTAGTTCCCACACTGGTCATATCAGCTTTCAGAATAACGTTATCTCTGAATTCAACAGAAGCAACACCACCAGCGTCAGTTTCAGTATGACCAAGCTGTATTGCCCCGTCTACTGTTCCACCAGCTGCATAATATACATTATCATGAACAACAACCTTATTAGCAAAGGTATCGCCATAGTTTGTGACTTTTGATTTTAAATTTACTAGTTTTAAGTTGTAATTCTCACTACCTAAACCATAAATAGCACCATCAACTCCTTTACCCAAATCATAGTTAACAGTACCTTTCTCTTTAGCTACAGTAGTTACACTAATAAAGGCTTTTTGACTCTTAACATCTAAAATAGTATCTGCAGTAAATGCTAAATTAACAGGATGAGCATCACTCCCAATATTTTGACCTGAGATAATTTCGTCTTGATTTATTGCACTTGCTAACCGAATTGTAGGGCTTTTATCTGCAACAGTACTTTCAACCTCTATCCCACTAAGTTTCATGTCCTTAGATAAAGCTAAGGTTGAAGCATTGCTGAAAGCAATTTTTTTGAATCTAAGACCATTACCTTCTAATGTAACATTACCATCACCTTGTAACTCTAATACCGCTACTGCATTAACAGGAGCAAGAGTACGAACACGTCCACCAGGAGCAACAGTAGTAGCTGTTTCAAATGTTGCTGCACCTTTATTGGTAAATCTTAATACTCCACTACCATCAGTTTTAACAGCAAAGTTTTTAACCTTATAGTCATTATCTACAACTAATACAGAACTATCCCCCAAGGCTATATTTGTGACGTAGGCTTTACCAGATGTAGTTGCTTCAACACTATCCATTACCTCAAGTGTTTTAAAAAATCTAATATAGCTTCCTATATTTCCTTTCAAAGCACCAGCTTTAGCAAAAACTATCTTACCTTGATTATTGTTAGAAGTTGTTATAGAGTCAGCAGTAATGTCAATATCACCAATAGTTAAAGTCTTATCTGCTTTAAAGTTAATTTCCTCTAGCTTATCATCACCAGTTGTTTTGGTATTAAGTAATGAGATATTCTCAGAAATTTTAACTTTAACTTTCTTCGCCTTCTTCAACTCTCCTAAAGCATAACTAGCATCAGCAGTTTTTAAACCAATTGTTGAAGCTTTTTCATTAAATTCTATTCCAGCAATATTAACCGATTTTCCATTTCCAGGCTGTAAATTAAGATTTTGTCCACTCAGTGATATTTTATCTAAAGGCGTATTATCAGTTCCTATGTCACCAATAATTGTTAAGATTCTCTTATCTGCCATTTTAGTTGCATCAATATTACCACCAAATTTACTAATTTGCTTAGATTCAATGGTTACGTTCTCTGCTGAATTAAGTGCTAATGTTCCTTTCGCATTACCAAATACTATAGTATTAGCCTTAATCGTAGTACCACCTACCATTAATGTTTTATCCTGTGCAATATTAATCTCATTAACATCTGTAATATTACCAGCAACTTCAGCGTTTTCAAAATTTAAGGTTCGAGCCTGTTCAATATTACCGGCGAATTTATAATCGTTAACAAACTCAAATATGCTACCATTTGCTCCCTGTATTTTAGTGGCACTATTAGTACCAGCTTTTGTGAATCTCAAAGTACCCACACCTGCATGTGTAATCAAATTCAAGTCAGTTACAGTACCATCGAATTCACTATTACCTGCATCAAAATTCAGTGTTCCGGTTTTGTGTTTGTGTCTTTTATTAGGGCTACGATCACCACAGAAATCTCCAGAAAGATTTTTGTTAGCTGCAACGTTAATAATACTATTGACGTCATGGAAATCTACTCTACCAAGATTACCACCCTTAGTAAGAATTAAGGTTGTTACATTAGGTCCTGTTAGATTGGTAGTATCTACGTTAAGTTCGTGATCAAAAGTTACTATACCACCATCTACACTAAAGGCATCAATAAATGCTTCGGTATGAACTCGTACTGCAGTTGCTGCTAGTATATTTGTAAATTTAAGCTCTTTTAATCTATTCTCCTTAGTACCGATAGAATAAGCGATATTATGAGCAATGTTACCATTTAAATGTAGAGTACCTGTTCCATCTTTTGTAGTTGTAATGCTAGTAGCCTCAATAGCATTGTTGACTTGCAAGGAAGAATCATCCCCATTGAATACGATGTTAGTAGCTTTAGTAACAGCAGCATTCTGGAATTCTACTTTTCCTCCAATTTCAATTCTATGTAATTTAGCATCAATAGCGTTCCCAATCAGTGAAGTAACAACAGAATCTCCTGCAAAAATTACAGTACCAGTATTATTATACGCACCCTTTATTTCACGTGCTGTTACGTTCCCATTAAATGTAATAGTACTGCCAGGAGTATCAACAGCACCCCCTAGCGTTACATCTTCAACAAGATGTAAATTATTAGTTATAGTTACCGATTTACCAGCATTAACTTCTAAGTTTTCCACAGAGTCATTACCAGCAGCCCAAGTTCCTCTTAAAACTACTCCAGTGGAATCAATCACAACCTTACCAGTTCCGCCGCCTCTGAAGTCAACATCAGAATTGAAATTGTCTCCAGAAATCGTAACAGTCGCAGTTCTCCCGTCAAGATCAATATTTTTTAACACTTCAAAATTACCTGTAGTACCATTCATACCTAATATAATTCTAGCAGCATCATTGGTTGCAAGAATTTTTAATGTTTTTCCTCCAAGAACATTCTTAATAGTAAGAGTATTACCTGGCACGCTAACCTGAGCACCAACAACTCCGTTGGTATTAAATGAAACTCTCCGATTCGCATTCGCAATTACATTAAATGTAGGATTTGCGGGATCAAAGTCGATCATATCATCGTCTGCAATTACACGAACTTCACTCCAGTGTCCATTATCATTAAACTCAGAACCGACCCGATTTGGTGTAATACCAAACGCTGAACTACTTGCCCCAACTATTACCGAAGCAACAGAAGCAGTAGCCAGCAAACTTCTTAAAAAATTGCTTTTTTTTCTTTCTTTATTCATAAATTTTTCCTAATTTAAGTTAATTTTTTAAATCGGTTTTTATGTCATTCCCGCGTAGACGGGAATCCAAGACCCCCTACCTTCGCAGGGATGACACAAAACCTTATGCCATTCTTGTGTTCTAATCACACCCTTCCTACCCGAGTCTTTGGTCATTTTTCCTCATCTTATGTCATTGCCGCTTCGATGTGGAATCTAAGGTTTTTTAGCTCCATGCCGTTGCCAGGAATGACATCATTTTTGTGGGAATGACGCATTTTTCGTGTAGATGACAGCCTTTTACAGGAATGACATACCTATTCTATATAAAACCTTTTAGAATATCTAGCACGCAGAATACTATATATGCAAAACTAATTAATTACAAGCTACTTAGACTATTTTTTTTGATAAATCCTTATCTATTGTGTTATATTTGAAACAGTACTAATTTAGATAGGTTGTAAAAGCAATCAAAAATGGATTGCTTAGTCAGCTTACGCCTCCTCGTAATGACGGGAAAGCCTATAACCCACCTCTTCGCAATGACGTTTGTGGTGCATATAAGTCATTGCGAGACCACATAGTGGTCGTGGCAATCCATTTGGGTCACTTTCCTGGATTGCTTCGTCGGCTCACGCCTTCTCGCAATGACGTATAAACCTCTCGTCACTGCGAGAAAACATAAGCTTACCACTCGTCATTGCGAGCGAACGTATGTGAGCGTGGCAATCCATCAGACTTGTCATATGAATATACCTACAGCTCCTAGGAATAATATCAATATTACAAGGTATTTTAAATTATTAGTTGACTTATTAGAGATTTGGTATTGTAATAGGTTATAATTTTGTGTATCATAATAAATGTTTTTAATCATTATTAATTGGAGAATTTTAATGCAAGTGTTCGTTGGAAAAGCTGCTCCGGATTTTACAGCTAAAGCTATTATGCCTGATAATAGTATAGAATCTGAATTTAATCTTAGAAATTATGCTAAAAATCATAAAGTGGTATTGTTTTTTTACCCGCTTGATTTTACTTTTGTTTGTCCATCAGAAATTATAGCTTTTAATAATAGGTTAGGAGAATTTACTGAGAGAAATACAAAATTAGTAGCAATAAGTGTTGACTCGCATTTTTCTCATTTAGCTTGGAAAAATACCCCTTACAATAAAGGTGGGGTTGGTAATATCCAGATTCCTATGGTGTCAGATATTAAAAAGAGTGCGTCACATAGTTATAATGTACTACATGATGAAGGAATATCGCTGCGTGGTACTTTTGTTATTGATGAAACATTTATAGTACGGCATTTACTAGTTAATGATTTGCCAATTGGTAGAAATATTGATGAAGTAATAAGAGTGATCGATGCTATAGACTATAATACCAAACATGGCGAAGTATGTCCAGCTGGATGGCAGAAAGGTGACGAAGGTATTACTCCATCGCATAAAGGAGTGTCACATTACTTAGCTTCTAATGCAGAAAAGTTATAGCTATAGTCAATTGCTGAACTAGTGCCGAATAGGCACCCATCGTGCTGTAATTGTGCATAAGTGTCAGTTGACGCCTATGTGTCATTGCGAGAAGGCGTAAGCCTTTGAAGCAATCCACTCTTTTATGGATTGCCACGCCACCTACGGTGGCTCGCAATGACGCATAGGTGTCAGTTATTGAGAAACCGTCATTGCGAGGAGACCGTAAGGTCGACGAAGCAATCCATTTTAATCGCTTTTTTGGATTGCTTCGTTGCCACTAAAGTGGCTCCTCGCAATGACGCTTATGTGCAATGACGCTGATGCTAAATACTAACCGGATTTATAACGTTGCCAATTAAAGTTAATTCACTAATATATAGTCAATTGATGCTGAAGGAGCTATTTTTGGATACTAACCCAGTATCTTATACAAAAGAAACTATTGACATCCTAAGATTGATTAGGAGCGAAAATGTTGGCTCAAGAACTTTTTGGAGCTTAATAAAGCTATTTGGTAATAGCAGTGCTGCAATTGACAAAATACAAGAATTTTCTCTGAGGGGTGGGCGTTCTAAGCCCGTAAGGGTATTTTCTCAGAGCGATGCAAGTAAAGAACTTGAATTGTTGCAAAAGCATAATGCTCAGATTATTACCTATAAATCTCCAGGATATTCAAGGTTATTGTTAGAGATTTTTGATTGCCCGCCAATATTAAGTTATAAGGGCAATATTGGGTTATTAGCACACGAAAGATGTTTAGCAATTGTTGGAGCAAGAAATGCTTCAGTAAATGGTCGTGCCTTTGCTGCTAAAATTGCTAAGGAATTGACTGATGCAAATTATATAGTGGTTTCTGGACTTGCCAGAGGTGTTGATACAGCAGTGCATCAAGTAAATACCTCTAAAACAATAGGAGTTATAGCTGGAGGAATTGATTATGTTTACCCCCCAGAGAATGTTAGATTATTTGAGCAAATCCAACAAAATGGCTTGATAATTGCTGAATTACCAGTAGGTTCAAAACCACTTGGGCAACATTTTCCACAGCGTAATCGATTAATTTCTGGTATATCTCTTGGAACAGTAGTGATTGAAGCAAGTCTAAAATCTGGATCGTTAATAACAGCACGGTTTGCTTTAGAACAGAATAGAGAAGTATTTGCTGTACCAGGATTTCCGCTGGATCCTAGGTGTCAAGGTACTAATAAACTTATCAAGGAAGGAGCTCATATGGTGGAATCTACTGAGGACATAGAGACTAATTTACCACCTTTTAGCAAAATTATCAGTAAATCTAAGGATGTAGCAAATGATTCAATCGAAAATAATCAGTTTAGAACGTTAGATATCAAATATGATAATGTAATTACCAATGATATGCGTATGAGGGTTAAGGAGCTTTTATCTTCAACTCCTATAGATTTTGATTGTTTACATCAAACACAGCTACCTTTGCCGGCTATATATATGATAATATTAGAGCTAGAATTGGCTGGAAAAATAACCAGATATCCTGGCAACAAGATATCTTTAATTTATAAATAAATATGAAATTAGTAATAGTAGAATCGCCGGCAAAGGCGAAAACGATAAATAAGTATCTGGATAGTGATTTTAAGGTTATTGCTTCGTTTGGACATATTAGAGATTTACCATCTAAAAATGGTTCAGTTCTGCCAAATGAAGATTTTTCTATGAAATATGTTATATCAGATAAAGCAGAAAAATATGTTGAAGCAATAACTAAGGATGCTGCCAAAGCTGAAATGGTTTATCTAGCAACAGATCGAGACCGAGAGGGAGAAGCAATTGCCTGGCATGTTGCAGAAATAATAAAAGAAAAAAACTTGATTAAATCTAATGATTTCTTTAAGAGAGTAGCATTTGATGAGATTACCAAAAAAGCTATTTTACATGCAATGGACAACCCAAGAAATATTGATATTGATTTGGTTAATGCTCAACAAGCAAGGAGAGCATTGGATTATTTGGTAGGATTTACTTTATCACCGATATTATGGCGTAAATTACCGGGATGTAGATCCGCAGGTAGAGTTCAGTCTGTAGCACTCCGACTTATTTGCGAGCGAGAAGATGAAATTGAACGTTTTAAATCGCAAGAATATTGGGATATTACCCTTAATGTTCTGAATAGTAATAACGAGCCGTTTTTAGCGAGATTAACTCATGTCAATGGTAATAAATTAGAGAAATTCTCAATTATTAATCAATCGGCAGCTAATGATCTAGTCAAAGAAATAAAATCAAAGAATTTTCATATTGCATCTTTAGAAAAAAAGCAGCAAAAACGTCAGCCTCAACCGCCTTTCATTACTTCTTCGTTACAGCAAGAAGCAGCTCGAAAATTAGGGTTTACTGCTAAAAAAACTATGCAAATTGCCCAAAAACTTTACGAAGGCATGGATATAGGTAATGAAACGATAGGTTTGATTACCTATATGAGAACTGATGGTACTACCCTTGCTAGTGAGGCTGTTGAACAAATACGTCAGTTGATACATAAGAATTTTGGTGATAAATATCTACCAGCTAGCCAGCGAGTTTATAAATCTAGAGCCAAAAATGCTCAAGAAGCTCATGAAGCTATTAGACCAACCGATGTTACTCTGTTACCAGAAAAATTAAAGGATACACTAGATAAAGATTATTATAGGCTTTACGACTTGATTTGGAAAAGGACGATAGCCTGCCAAATGGAAAATGTTATTATTGATTTAGTGGTCGCTCAGCTTGATACAGAAAATAAAGAATTCACCGCCAGGGCAACTGGTTCAATTATTGCCTTTGATGGTTTCTACAAAATTTATCGTGAGGGTCTAGATGATGAAACGGAAGAAGAAAATAGGCTTCTACCATTACTACAAGAAGGAGAAAAATTAACTACAACTTCAGTGAATCCAGCACAGCATTTCACCGAACCACCACCAAGATATTCTGAAGCCAGTCTCGTCAAGAAGCTTGAAGAACTTGGAATTGGTCGTCCTTCTACTTATGCTTCTATTATATCAGTATTGCAAGATAGGAACTATGTGGTTGTTGAGAAAAAACGTTTCTTTCCAGAGGAATTAGGGCGTTTAGTGACAACATTTCTGACAGGGTTTTTCAAAAAATATGTTGAATATGATTTTACAGCTGATCTGGAGAATGATTTAGATGAAGTGGCAGAAGGTAAAATAGAATGGAAAAATTTACTAAAAAAATTCTGGGATGGGTTTAATAATAACGTAGAAATAGTTAGTGATAAGAAAATATCTGATATAATCCTTTATGTTGAACAAGCATTAGATTATCACCTATTTGGAGAAAAATCAGAAAGCAACAATTCGAAAAATTGTCCCTCCTGTTCTACAGGGCAATTAGGGTTAAAGCTTGGTAAGTTTGGAGCGTTTTTAGCTTGCAGTAACTATCCTGAATGTACTTTCAAAAAACAAATTACTTCGAAGAATAGTGATATTGTTGATATGGCTGAAGAGAACAGATTATTAGGAGTAGATAAAGAGGGTCATGATGTTTTATTAAAGAAAGGTCCATATGGTTTTTATGTACAGACTAGCAAACCAGTTGCCAAGGGTGAAAAACCAAAGCGTGTGTCATTGCCACCGTCAGTAGCACAAAATGACGTGACTCTTAGTTTGGCTCTAAGGCTTCTTGAGTTACCGGTTAAGTTATGCCTGCACCCTGAATCTCATCAAGAGATTATACTGGGTATAGGTAGATATGGTCCGTATCTTAAATATCTTGATCGGTTTATTTCAATACCTAAAAGATACGATCCTTTTACCATCACATTAGAAACTGCTGTGGAAATAATTGAGGCTAGTAATAATAGGCTGAAGAATAAACCGGAGAAAGATACTGATAAGCCAGGAGTAGTGGTAACAACAATTCCTAAAAAGAATATTAGGACAAGGACTGGTGCTGCAAAAAAAGTAACAAAAAAGAAAAAAGCAAAATAAGCAATTAGAAAATTATGAGAAAAGTTATCACAAGATTTGCTCCCTCACCAACTGGTATGTTGCATATAGGTAATACTAGGACAGCTCTGATAAATTGGTTATATGCTAGAAAGCATAATGGCATATTTATTTTAAGGTTTGATGATACTGATCTTGAACGTAGCAAACAACAATATAAACATGCCATTGAAGAGGATTTTAAATTTTTAGGACTTAACTGGGATCAAACTTTTTGCCAATCTGATAGATTTGATAAGTATGAAGCAGTAAAAGCATTATTATTACAAAAAAATAAATTATATCCTTGTTTTGAGACCCAGGAAGAGCTGGAATTAAAGCGTAAGTTACAACTATCTAGAGGGCTTCCTCCGATATATGATCGTGCGGCTTTGAACCTTACTGAACAACAAATAAATGACTATATTAGTCAAGGAAGAAAACCGCATTATCGATTCTTGGTATCGCATACTCCAATTATTTGGCAAGATATGATTAAGGGTGAAGTTAAATATGAAGGCAAGAATATTGGTGATCCGATAGTTATCAGAGAAGATAACAGTATGACTTATATGCTTTGTTCGGTTGTTGATGATATTGATTATGGCATTACCGATATTGTTCGAGGCGAGGATCACGTAACTAACACTGCCATTCATGTGCAAATGTTTGAAACTCTAGGGGCAAAGGTACCAAATTTTGCTCATCTTAGTCTAGTTATCAGTCGGGATGAAAAAATATCTAAAAGAACAGGGGGATTTGAGATTGCTGCTCTAAGGGATAAAATTGGATTAGAACCAATGGCAATTAATAGTTTCTTTAGTTTGCTTGGCTCATCATCGCCTATTATACCATTTAAAAATTTAGCTGGGCTAATAAAAGAGTTTGACATTAATAATTTTTCTAAAAGTCCAACAACTTATTTACCAGAAGAGCTAGAGCGTTTAAATCATAAATTACTAATTAGCTTGAGTTTTGATGAAGTAAAAGATCGCTTAAAAGAGATTAAAGCTGAACAAATAAATGAGCAATTTTGGTTAGCAGTTAGAGGTAATTTACAAAAATTATATGAAATAAAAGATTGGTGGAATATTTGTTATTCCCCCTCTAAAGTTGAAGGATTAGATAAAGAGTTTTTAAAACAAGCAGCTACCTTATTAATAGACGAACCAATAACCATCGATAGTTGGAGCATATGGACTAAAAGAATTATGGAAATAACTGGTAAAAAAGGTAAAGAAGTATTCCTACCTTTAAGACTTGCTATAACAGGAATGACATCTGGACCAGAAATGTCAGTAATATTACCTCTGCTCAGCAAAGATGAAATTACAAAAAGATTAACAAGTTGATTTATGCAAATATAGTCAATTCAGAAGAATTTGGGGCTAGGAGCGATGGAGTGCATAAGCGTCAGTTTAAAAAATAATAATTGAAAAACCGTCATTGCGAGGAAACCTTAAGGTTGACGAAGCAATCCAGAAAAGTGATTAAAAATGGATTGCCACGCCACTTACGGTGGCTCGCTAATAAACGACTTTTCTACTTTATTTTCTTAAATTAACGCCTATAAGTAATAGGCGAGCATTGAGCAACAACGTCTCCAACTTCTCATCAATTGACTATAGCTCTTCTAATTTTCAACAATTGTGCCTAAGATACCTGAGCTATTTGGTATTCTAGAGCCACTTCTTTACCACAAAAAGCCATAGCAATTTTGATAATTTTCTGAACATGAGAGTGTTCTTTTATTTTAGTCTCATATTTTTTTCTCATGATTTGATCTAGCCCATCTTTTGCGATAGATTCTAGAGTATCAGGAGATTTGCATATTTTATATTCAATAATAATAGCATTATTCTGCTTCCCAGCCTTAGGTAGCAATATAATATCAGCTCTACCACTGCCTGTTTCTCTCTCACTATCTATGACATAGCCAGGAGATAAAGTGTTAATTAAACCTAGCATAAAGCCGCTATAAAATAACTCGGCTTTTTTCTCGCCAGTTTGATGAAAACTAGTAGCATTTAGTAATAACTCTTGTAATTTCTCTTTAAATTCTTCTATTTTACCTGCCGGCAGCAAACTAGCAAAAGAATAATATAAAGAACTATCCATTTGTAACTTGCTACTCACCCATTGTAATAGCCTGGTTTCATATATATATTCTACTTCCTTATTAGGCACTGATAATTCGTAGATATCTTTTGCAGGTTCGATAGCTGTTGGGTTTAGATAACCACTAAATAGCAACAGACTAAATAACCCACTTCGCGTATTAATATCGCTGAAACTGATTTGTTTGGTAATAGGTGCGATGATACTTTTACCGCTAGCTAATTGTTGGATATCAATTTGTATTTCATCTGATAACAATGCTTTATCAACAAGCCCAGTGCCACCGCTATCAAGCCAATAATGATCAAGCTTACCTCTAGTATCTAGGCATAACATAATTGACCATGGATTATAGATGATTTCTCCACCAAAACTATAGCCATTATACCAAGCTTTAATTTGTTCAGGACTTGTGTCAAGTGGTACTTTGGTTAATAACTCATCAACCTCTGCTTGAGTGAAACCATAAAACTTAGCAAATTTTTCATCTAGCAGAGTATATTCACGAACATTATTCAAATCCGAAAATAAATTAGCTTTAGCAACCCGTAATATGCCAGTTATTAGCCCTTTCTCTAAATAAGGATTAGTTTTTAAACTACTGCCAAACATTCCGCGGAATATTTTTAGTACATCATCAAATTCTTTTAATTTATCACCAAATTCAATGTATGAACTATTGATCGGCGTATCGTATTCATCGATCAATATATAAACTTTTTGACCAAAATGTTTGTACAGTACTTCACTCAAAACCCGTAAACTATCTTTTAAGTCTTCCTTATCAAGTTTTCCTGTAAAATATCGATTTAACTTTTCCTTTTGTGCATCATCTAGTAAATTTTCATCTGTTGTTATATAACGCTTTAAGTATCGATGGTTTGTAAATAAATTAGTTACTTGATTTTTTATCCCATTTTCAATTTCTTGGTAGTTACTGCCTTTAACATCCTTAAAATTTATGGAAATAACTGGATAATTACCTTGCTGAGCCATGGCATATTCATTGCCGTTAATCTTTAAAGGCTCTAAAGTTCTTTTTCCCTTAATGCCTAAATCGATTTCTCCACCGGTAAATAGCTTGTTATTTACTCTATCTTCTATAGGTAAAGGAACACCATTTTGATCCACCTCTATCTCAAAAAATTTCTGGAGCATGTTCATATTCAAACTCTTACCCCAACGCCTTGGTCTAGTGATCAATATAACCTTACCACTATCTTCCAATAATTCTTTGATCATTAGACTTTTATCAACAAATACATCACTATTAACTAGCAAGTCATAGAATTCATCGGTACCTATCCTCATTCTTGGTGGTTTATTGTTATCTTGCATGGTGCTATTAGAATCAGAAAGCTTAAAGGTCATGTTATTTATTATATTTGATTTAAGCAAAGTGTAGCATAAATAAGCTAACAACACCAGAAATCTAAAGAACAAATTGAAAAATTATAGTCAATTCAGGAGAATTTGGGGCTAGGAGCGATGGAGCGACGCCTATAAGTAATAGGCGAGCGACGAGTGACGACGTCACCAACTTCCCATCAATTGACTATATATTCAAATTTCTTTTGAACAACCTACTATTTATAAGCTCTATAAAAAACTTGATTATGGAGTATTACTATTTCATCTATTTTTACCCTGCATTCGTGCCTTGAGATGCTACTATTGACCCAATAAGCTCAACTATTTTTTGTCTAATTTGCGGATTTTGAATTTTGCTAAATACTCTAACAAGATAGGATACTTCCTCTTCTGCATCGTATTTTAAAGGGGCTAAATATTCTGCTCTATCTTTCTCAATAATATCATTCAAAAACTTATGATTGTCTTGTATCTCAAATAAGTAACCATCTGATGCATCAGTAATTTCAGTTGTATCAAGAAAATACTCAATAGATACATTTAATAATTTTGCAAAAAAATACAATATACTACTAGCTATTGGGGTAGTAGCATCTTCATATCTTTGTATCTGCTTTACACTAAACGTCAATTCGGGATAAGGGATAAGAAAAAATAAAGGAGATATAGGAGTTGCAAGGAGTTAATGCCTGTGATAAATGTTTTTTT
>NZ_MWZE01000010.1 GCF_002259525.1 Rickettsia endosymbiont of Culicoides newsteadi
CTCTTAAGAAAAATAAACCTTCCATAAATTGCAATTTCGACTTTCCTCTAAATTATAACCTTATCCCGAATTGACGTGTTTTATATTGCACATATTTGACATAGGCATACATAATAAAAAAACTATATGCCAAAACAGGGCGAACTGAACCATTTAAGGCATCAACCCAATTAATGCCTGATTTATATGTTGAATATAAAGTATTATTCTCCGCAATGTCTTTGGAAGTGTTAAGCTCTGAGAGCAGTTTGGTATTCCCTAATTTATGGCTTTCAATTTGCCGATCTAAAAGATTAAGCTAATGTTTTTTATCATTTTGATCCTTTAGAATTTTTAAAATTTCTGGAATAATTGAGCTAATAAAGCCCGTTATTGAAGCAAGTAGTGTAATCATAAAAATCTCATTAATTCTTGTATGATTATTATACTAAAAATTTTCTTTGCACTAATAGCTGTTAGTCATTTTTTTTAATTTTTATTGCGAATATTAGTTGATCCTGTTTTATGTCATACCTGCTCGACTTAATGTCACCCCTGCGAAAGCAGGGGTCTAGATTCCCGCCTACGCGAGAATAACAATAGTGGGCGAGAATGACAATTTACCTTCTAACTAAGTAATAGAAAATACCTGAATAAAAATAATAAAAATATTTTTCATAAAATACTTAGTGCATATCATAATTAGTATATACTAATTATCTAAGGATAAGAGTATAGTTAATTCATAGCGCCAATGTTTAGGCTTTCTTTAGAATAGCATATTTTATCATTTTTTGCATCTATGCAAAGCTTGATAATTATAAAAAATATTCTTTGCTAAATCTATTCCAATTGTGTTACATTTCAGCTATAGCTTTTCAGAATTTAGGAAAACCATTGATGGGATTATAGTCAATTCAGGAAAATTTGGGGCTAGGAGCGATGAGGGACGACGTCCCCAATTTCTCATCAATTGACTATATTTCTTAATAATCTAAAATTATAGTATAACTTACAAAAAATTTAAGTGAATATGTTTAATATTACTGCAAAAAATAAACAACTAGATAGAGCCAAGGTATCTAGTATTTTTTGCAAACTAGGACAAAAAGAAAAGAAAAAAAAGACAAAAATCAGTGAATTGTTAATTGACTTTCATGAAAATGGTCTTCTATTAATGATGCTTTTCTTTGCCATACCAATTGCCATTCCTCTACCGTATCCTCCGGGTTTTACTACTATAGTAGGGATACCATTAATCATTTTATCTATGCAGATGTTGCTTGGTTTTAGACAGGTTTTTTTACCATCTAAAATTAACAATTATCAAATTAGCAATGATATACTTATCAATATAAGTAACAAGATTGTGCCAAAAATTAAATTGGTAGAAAAATATATACGACCAAGATATAGTTTTGCATCTTCTATATATTGCGAACAATTTATTGGTTTAATATCGTTGATTTGTGCTATTACCATATCAATACCTTTACCTTTAACCAATGCTGTGCCTGCACTTGGTATTACTATAATGACATTAGGTCTTTTAAATCGAGATGGATTAACTATATTTTTGGGGTTTATAGTCTCTATAGTTGGTCTTATTATAGCTGTTATAGCAATTGCTGCTAGCTGGATTAGCATAAAATATTTATTTAATCTCTTTTTTTGACATTATTTTTCCAATGAAACAAAAATTATATCAAGGTTCAAGTAAAGCGCTTTATCAGTCACAAGAAGATTTTGCTTTTATTATGTCCTTTACTGACAAAATTACCTTAGAAAATGGTGAGATTTTTGATATTTCAGGTAAAGGAGTACTGAATAATAATATTTCATCCTTTATAATGAGTAAGCTCGATATGGTGGGGATAGAGAATCACCTAATTGAAAAAATGAATATGCGTGAACAATTAATACAATCTGTGGATATTTTCCCCATTCAAATATCGATTTCTACAGTAGCATGTGGCAGGTTTGTAAAAGATTTCTCTATGGAAGAAGGATATGTATTCGATCACCCAATTATCGATTTTAGAGTTAGAAGCAGAGAATTAAAGCATCCTATAATTAATGAGCATCAAATACTGAATTTTGGTTGGTTAAATAAGCAAGAAATTGATGAAGTGAAGCATCAAGCCATCAGAACCCATGACTTTTTAAGTGGACTATTTGCAGGTATTGGTATAAGACTTGTTGAATGCAGGCTCGAATTTGGTAGAGTGTTTAATGGTGAAGACTTTATGGTAATGTTGGCAGATGAAATCAGCCCTGATAATTGTCGTTTATGGAATATGAATAATAATGAGAAACTTGGGGCAGAAATGATTGCCAGCGATCCAGAAAAAGCTATTAAATCTTATCAGGTAATAGCTGATTTATTAAAAGATAGAGCTTATAGCTCGCAATAACGCATAGGCATCAGTTTAACTCACCTTACGCATGGCATTTAAAAGTCATATAGAAAATAGCTTGGCGTCATTGCGAGAAGCTACTTTAGTAGCGACGAAGCAATCTAATGAATGTGGATTGCTTCGTCGACCTTACGGTCTCCTCGCAATGACGATTTCTCAATTATTGTTTTCTTAAACTAACGCTTATGTGCAATAATATCAGTTTGCTATGGGTTAAATCCGGTTAGCTATAACATACTTTGCTAGGTAAATATGCTCAAAATAAAACGTCGCTTTAATTTATTACTTATATTTATTTGGTTTTATCAATTTTTTATATCTCCCCTAGTTGGGGTCAATTGTCGTTTTTATCCGTCATGTTCAGAATATGCTAAGTCAGCAATAATGATACATGGTAATATTAAAGGATTATGGTTATTTATTAAGAGAATAGTCAGATGCAATCCTTTTTGTCATGGCGGATGTGATCCTGTGCCTATAGATATTTTATCTCCAGACAAAGGTAAAAATCTATAGCTAATCCGAATAGCGTCTATCCATTTGTCTCGCGAACAGGATGGCGTTCTTGCTTGACTTGTTTCACCCCTGCGAAAGTAGAGGTCTAGATTCCCGCCTATGCGGGAATGATAATAGTGTGCGGGAATGATAAACTTTACGTTTAAAGATAGATGTTGTGACTCGGATATATTCAAATTTCCTTCGAGCAATCTCCTAGATTTTCAGGCAATTTTTAATTTATGTACTGAGATAGTTGAAATCCTAAAAAAAATTGATATATTAACTATTCAACATATACTTTATTTAGTAAAGTATGGGGCTGTTTTAATTGTCAAGATAAAGATTTGTTAGATAGAAATAGTCATATAAATTTTTTTGACAGAGCCTAAGTTTAATAAAGAAGTTGTATATATTATTTATTGTATATATAATTTGAGTTTAGTAAATATTGCAAAAAATATAATTTTTACTAACTATATAGTAAAATAATATGATATAATAATGGTAATATGAAAAATAATAGTGCATTAGCAACTCAAGTAGCAAACCCTCTAAATAGTGCTCTTGAAAAGTGCAAGATTGCTTTTTGGATAGTTTTTGGTTTCGCGTTTGTTATTAACTTATTAATGTTGATAACCCCTCTTTATTCATTACAAGTTCTTGATCGAGTTATAGGAAGTGGTAACATATGGACATTAATGTGGTTGTCCATTATTATTGGTACAATCTATTTTATTTATGGGTTATTACAAATTGCTAGATCATTCACTTTAATTAAAGTTGGGGAATGGCTGGATAAAACAGTTGCTCCTGTAATTTTTGGTCACTCTATTTCAGCTGCTGCAACTCGTACTAATACTGGTGCTAGCCAATTACTTCGTGATTTTCAAACAATAAAAACTTTTGTAACTAGTACTGGTATTAACACTTTATTTGATGCCCCTTGGAGTGTTGTCTATATAGTAGTAATTTTCTTAATTCACCCATATATTGGGATTTTAACATTAGTTGGTGCTATTATTATCGTATCTACAGCTTTCTTTAATGCTGCCGCAACTAATAGAACTCTTGGTGAGGCTACTGAATTCTCGATAAAGGGTATGACCCAAGCTGATATTGCTAATAGGAATTCAGAAGTTGTAGAAGCTATGGGGATGATGAAAAATGTCACGGCAAATTGGCATCAATTTAATATTGCTGCTTTGGAAAAACAATCCGTTGCTAGTTATCGTAATGGTGCTATCTCTAACTTTTCCAGATTTATTCGTAATATTATGCAAATGCTTGTAACTGGTATTGGTGCTTATGTGGTTGTTAGTACTTCAGGAAGAGATATGACTACTGGTGGTATGATTATGAGTTCTATTATAGTTGGGAGGGCTCTAGCTCCTTTCGATAATGCTATTGAGTTATGGAAAAGTATGAGTAGTGCCATAAAATCTTATAAAAATATCAATCAGTTATTTGCTTCTTATAAATCAAGAGAAGAAGCAATGCCAATTCCGAATGTCGAAGGACATTTAACTGTAGAAAATATTTATTATTCATTTCCAGTCCCTCCATATATGCCACAACCTCCAGTACCAAGATATATTTTAAAGGGTGTATCTTTTGCTGTTCAGCCTGGAGAAGTATTAGCAGTTATCGGACCTTCTGCTGCAGGTAAGTCAACTTTAGCTAAAGTTCTAGTTGGGGTATGGAAAGCCGCATCAGGAACTGTTAGACTTGATAGCGGGGAAATTTATCGCTGGAATAGAGAAGATTTTGGTAAGCATGTAGGATATTTGCCACAAGGGATAGAATTATTTAGTGGTAGCATAAAACAGAATATAGCTAGGATGGCTGAAAATGCTGATCCAGAAAAAGTAATTGAGGCAGCTAAAATTGCTGGAGCTCATGAAATGGTCTTAAGATTACCAGATGGTTATGATTCGGATATTGGAACAGCTGGCTCTAATCTCTCTGGTGGACAAAAACAACGTGTTGGTCTTGCTAGAGCATTTTATGGTAATCCTAAATTAATTATTTTAGACGAGCCCAATGCTAATCTTGATGAGGCGGGTGAAATAGCCTTATCAAATTCTTTAAAGCAAGCAAAAGCTAGGGGTATTGCTGTAGTTGTTATCTCTCATAGACCTTCTGTATTATCAGTGGTAGATAAGATATTGGTATTACAAGATGGAGCCGTAGCTCTTTATGGTACTCAAGAAGAGCTGCAAAATCGAGTTAAACTGTTACAAAACGGTGCAATTCACATTAACGAATAAAGTTTTAAGTATTATGGAAGAAAAGCCAACTAATAAGCCGACATTTACAGCAGAGCAACTTAAACAGCTCTTATCGCTACAAAATGATTTGATACACTCGAAAAAAACAAAGGGGGGTGTTCTATCACAAAAGATAGTAGTAGGTATTTCTAAGACAATTCAGAATACATTATATTATCTTGATCGTTTTGTTAATTTTGTTACCAAAAATAATGATGTTGATCGCAATGATGTAGTACAAACTGCTAGAGCTCCAATTCTCTTTGGAGTAGCTATAATAATCTGCTTTGTGTTAGTTGGAGGAATATGGGGAAGTTTTGCTCCTCTTGATAGTGCGGCTGGGGCATCGGGCGTTCTGGTAACATATAGTAATAAGCAAATAATTAATCACCAGGAGGGTGGAATTATAGCTAATATTTTTGTTAAACAAGGCGATAAAGTCAAGGCGGGTGATAAATTAATAAAGTTGGAAGATACAAAAATTAAATCGCAGTACGAAATTACTTTAAGCCAATATAGGCACGCTTTAGCAGCAGAAAGTCGCTTGATGGCTGAGAGAGATAATCAAGACAAAATTGAGTTTCCCAAATTATTAACAGATGCCATGGATCTACCTGAAGTAGAAAGGGTTATACATACTCAAGAAAGCTTATTTTATTCCAAAAAGGAAATGTATAAAAGTGAGAAAAATGCTTTGCATCAAAAGATCGAGCAATTAAATAAAAAAATTGAAGGTATGCAAGCTAGAAAGATTGCCAATGTCAAAAGTCTAGAAGTTATTAGGGATCGTTTAAAAGCAATAAATACATTACATGATAAAGGTTTTTCTAATAAAGCTGCTTTATTGGAAATTGAAGCTAAGGAAGCTAACTTTAAAAGTGAAATAGCTATGACAGAAAGTGACATTGCGGCTACTAAACATACTATTATAGAGTGTGAGATTAGTATTATTAACCTACAGAATAAATATACAAAGGATACTCTGACTGAATTAAAAGATGCTCAAGGACAAGTATCTCATCTAAAAGAGCAGTTTACTGCTTATAAGGACTCATTAAGTCGTACAGTTATTACGTCTCCTGTTGATGGTATTATCAATGTATTGCACTTTCATACAATAGGCGGAGTAATTCCTAACAACACTACTCCGATTGTAGAAATTTCTCCAACTAATGATACTTTGATAATAGAGGCAAAAGTTCCACAAAAAAACATAGATTCAGTACATGAAGGTTTGTTAGCAAAGATTCGCTTTAGTGCTTTTAAATCTAGAACAACACCATTATTTACTGGTAAAGTCGTTAGAATATCTCCTGACACTGTCCAAGACAGAACTCAAGCACAACAAACTCCAGAGACTTTTTACGTTGCTATAATTGAGATTGATATGGAGGAATTTAATAAGATTGCAAAAGCTAGAAAGTTAGAACTCCATCCTGGCATGCAGGTGGAAGTTCAAATTGTCACTGGCACAAGAACTCTTCTAAGATATCTACTTGATCCTATTACTGACACTATGTTCAGAGCATTTAAAGAAAAATGATAACCTTATATTACAGCCATTGTAAATAATCTTGAGTCCGAGTACTGGTCTTGCTAATAGATGAAGTTTACTATGGCTGAAATTTTTAAAAAAATATTCTAAAAACACTTAGTGCTTCTAACTTTTTACTATATTATTTAGATTTATAGTCAATTGATGAGAAGTTGGGGACGTCGTCGCTCCATCGTTCCTAGCCCCAAATTCTCCTGAATTGACTATATTCGGAAACTTAACCATAATTATGTGTAATTATATATGACCATTATGTCTGATAATTGGATAAGAAAAATGTGTGTAAACCATGATATGATTACACCTTTTACTGATACACAAGTTAAATTAAATAACTCAGAGAGGATTATTTCTTATGGTTTATCGTCTTATGGTTATGATGCAAGAGTCTCAAAAGAATTCAAAATATTTACTAATATCAATTCGGCAATAGTTGATCCCAAGAATTTCACTGAATGCAGCTTGGTAGATAGAGAGGTTGATGTTTGTATTATTCCACCAAACAGTTTTGCTTTAGCAAGAACAATTGAATATTTTAAGATTCCAAGAGATGTATTAGTTATTTGTGTTGGTAAATCAACCTATGCAAGATGCGGTATAATTGTTAACGTAACACCATTAGAACCTGAATGGGAAGGACATGTAACATTAGAATTTTCTAATACTACTCCATTACCGGCAAAAATTTATGCTAATGAAGGAGCGTGTCAATTTTTATTTTTAAAAGGCGATCAAATTTGTAATACATCTTATGCTGATCGTCATGGGAAATATATGAAACAGCAAGGTGTTACCTTGCCAATAACTTAAAAATTTTAATATAAAAGGACTATTTGTTATGAACTCTAATCAACAAGAGATGCCACATATCGCTATTAACGCCCAATACATAAAGGATTTATCTTTTGAAAATCCAGATGCTCCAAAATCTTTAGTATCTTTGGAACGTAATCCACAAATTGATTTATTCCTAGATATTAATATTTCTAATTTACCTGAAGAAAACTTTTATGAGGTAGAATTAAGTATAGAAGCTAAAGCAATGAGTGAAAAACATAAGCTATTTATAGTAGACCTAAAATATGCAGGGGTTTTTAACCTGATTAATATAGCGAAAGATCAACACCAGATGATATTAGCAATTCACTGTCCAGCAATGATTTTCCCATTTGCCAGAAAAATTATTTCGGATGTAACGCAGGATGGAGGGTTCCAGCCATTGATGATTGATCCAATTGATTTTGGTGCTTTATATCACAAGAAAATGCGAGAAAGTGAAAATTAACTATAGCTATGTCAATACTATAAGTTTCCCTATATTGCTTTAGGTTAGCAAAAGCGGCTCCCCGCTAATAAGATTATTGGAGAGCCGCTAGAGCTAAAACGATACTGTGGATAACGCTTTTTTATCTATTTAGCAATCTCTGTGATACCACATGTTGCATCAGTTGACCCAGATACCATATTTATAATGTCAGGAGCTTTAAACAATATTATAACCCCAGTCACAATAACCAGTGCAACTTCCCATTTTAATTGTCCTCTGAGAGTTTGAATTCCTAGTACAACTATACCAATAACTGCTATACCACGAGCCGTATTTCCACGAAATATTTTAATCATATTACACAACACTGCACCTACTGGATCGGCACTAGAAGCCGCAAAAGCATCTGATGCCGCAATAATTACAGCAACGCTGCAAAGAACAAGCAGTAACCGCCAGGCAAAGTTACTATCAGATTGTTCCAAATATGGTCTATAAATATTCATATTTTACCTCGTTAAATGAATTATTTAAACATGCAGCTGATTCTATACTGTAGCCTTTTAAAATTCAAGGATTTAATATAAAGCGGAATATCTAATTAAAGAATTACTGAGGAATAAAGGTTTATGCGCTGTTTTAGCCATATATGGAGAGTAGTTTGTATAATTCTAAACGAGACTTATAGCCCATACCCTACAATTTTTATTCTATAAGTATTAAGCAGCATAAAAACGTCATTGCGAGGAGGCGTGAGCCTACGAAGCAATCCATATAAGTCTTGATGTGTCTATACTAATTCTCATGGATTGCTTCGTCGCTACTAAAGTAGCTCCTCGCAATTACGCTTAGCAGTCAGCTTTTTTACTCATCATAAGGAAATAAATAAAAAATTGTAGGGTACTATGGTCATCACTGCGAAAGCAGGGATCTAAAAATACCCTGAGGTATTATAGATTCCCGCCTACGCGGGAATGACAATAGTATGTAGGAATGACAACCTATGGATTGCTTCGTCGTGCTTTAGCACTCCTCGCAATGACGTTTGGGGTGCATATACGTCATTGCAAGACCATGTAATGGTCGAAGCAATCCATTTTAATCTTTTTTTTGATTGCTTCGTCGTTCTTCACTATTGCTCGCAATGACGTTTTTATGCTGTACCACTTGCTACCATTATACACATTTTTCTGCATCAGTGGCTGTACCAGCTACCATATTTATAATTTCAGGAGCTTTAAACAATATTATAACCCCAGTCACAATAACTAGTGCAACTTCCCATTTTAATTGTCCTCTGAGAGTTTGAATTCCTAGTACAACTATACCAATAACTGCTATACCACGAGCCGTATTTCCACGAAATATTTTAATCATATTACACAACACTGTACCTACTGGATCAGAAGTAGTATTACCACCACCAGCAGGAGGATCAGCAGCAAAAGCATCTGATACTGCAATAATTAGAGCAACGCTGCAAAGAACAAACAGCAAACGCCAGACAAAGTTACTATCAAATTGTTCCAAATATGGTTTATAAACATTCATATTTTACCTCATTAACGAATTATTAGACATGTCGTTGATTCTATATGCTAGCTTTTTTCAATTCAAGGATTAATCTACGGATGGGGCTAATCTAGTTAAAGAATGGCTGAGAAATTAAGTCTTACGTGTTATTTTAGTCGCAATTTCTACAAATTAGTTAATTTAAAAATTTATTTCCCAAGAACATATATAAAAGTGAATAAAAATAACCATACTACATCGACAAAATGCCAGTACCAAGCGGCAAATTCAAAACCTAAATGACCATTGCCTTTAACAAAATCACCTCTTCGTGCTCTATAATAACAAACAGTTAAGAATATAGTGCCAATTATTACATGAGCACCATGAAAACCGGTTGCTAAATAAAAATTAGAAGAATAGATACCGTCTTTAAATTTAAAAGTTGCATGATGATATTCGTAAGCTTGCATTAAACTAAAAAATATCCCCAATATTATGGTCAAACCAAGAGCTGTTACACAATCTTTCTGATTATTTTCCTCAACAGCATAATGTGCCCATGTTACTGTTGTACCAGATAATAAAAGAATCAATGTATTAATAAAAGGGATGTCAAAAGGATCAAATGTTTGAATAGATGCAGGAGGCCATATACCAGGCTTTACTACCCATACACCATCTAGCAATCCTACAGGAAAAAGACTTGCGTTAAAAAAGGATCCAAAAAATGCTGCAAAAAACATTATCTCTGACAAGATAAATAATGCCATACCTATTCTTAAGCCAATTCTTACTGGCTCAGTATGATGTTTTCCAATTAATCCCTCTTTAATTACATCTCTCCACCAGGAAGATAAACAAAAAATCACCGAAAGAATACCGACTCCAAAAACATATGTTCCAAATCGATATTGATGCATAAACATTATGCTACCAATAGCTAAAAGCAATAAGGCAAATGCAGTCAGAATGGGCCAAGGGCTGGGATCGACAAGATGGAATGGATGCTGTTTTCCTGGTACAGAAACAAAACTATTATTTTTAATAGACCCATGTAACATAAATTAAAGACTCATAAACAATTTATTGCTTGGTATATTCTATGCTATCTTCTATAAATATCAACAATAGTCTTTTGGTACTTAGCGATTCTATAGTGAATTAACTTGAATTAGCAACGTTATAAATCCGATTATAGTCAATTCAGGGGAATTTGGGGCTAGGAGCGATACCTATAAGTAATAGGCGAGCATTGAGCGACAACGTCCCCAACTTCTCATCAATTGACTATATCGTTATGCAGCGAGTTTATCCTTCAATACTTCAATTAATTTATTAATTGCCTCATCAGGATTTATGTTTTCAAGAATAGCAAGTTCCCCAGCGAGTCTATTTAATGCTGATTCATAAATTGTTCTTTCGCTATAAGACCTATCACTATCAACGTTTTTGTAGAGATCTCGCACCACTTCTGCCACAGCTACTATATTGCCAGAATTTATTTTACTTTCATATTCTTGTGCTCTTCTACTCCACATCCTATTACCTTGCTTAGCTTTACCCTGAAGTGTTGAGTATATTATAGTCAGGTCAGTTTTGCTAACAAGTTTTCTAAGACCCGAAATAGTTGCTCTATTTACAGGTACTTTTAGAATCATTTTGTCTTGGGGAAACGATATTACATAAACTCTAATATCAGTACCAGCTATCACTTGCTGTTCTACATTTATTATCTCTCCAACTCCATGAGATGGATATACAATTCTTTCTCCTACTTTAAATTCAGATGATGTTGACATGCTTACTCCTTATCCATTATAAAAACTTAGATTATAGTCAACTGAATTAACTATTAGTTCTTTTGCAAACTCACTATACTAAAGATGATAACACAACATTGATTATAACATATTTTGGAAAAATAATAAAGTAGAAGTTATAAAATTTAAAGATGCCGCCATTGAATATAGTTTATTATATTTTCTTAACTATTAAACTTGCATTAGTTCCACCAAAGCCAAATGAGTTAGAAAGTACGTAATTAATTTTTGCCTTTCTAGCTTCTAAAGGAACTAAGTCTATTTTTACTTCTGGTATCGGTTTATGTAAATTTAGAGTTGGTGGAGCAATTTGATCCTGTATGGCAAGAATTGAGTATATTAACTCTACGCTACCAGTTGCTCCGAGCAAATGACCGATAGATGATTTCGTTGACGACATAAGAACTTTCGGGTTGGCATCCAAAAATAATCTTTGGACAGCTAGCAACTCAATAGTATCACCAACCTGGGTAGAAGTCCCGTGGGCATTGATATAATCAATAATACTTGCATCAATTTTTGCATCTTTAAGAGCATTAAACATAGCTTTATAAGCACCTCTTCCATCAGGATGAGGGGAAGTCATATGATAAGCATCTCCAGTAGAACCATATCCAACAATTTCAGCATAAATCTTAGCATTTCTACTAATAGCATGCTCATATTCTTCCAGTACTACAACTCCAGCTCCTTCCCCCATTATAAATCCATCACGTTCTTGATCCCAGGGTCTTGATGCAGTTTCAGGGGTAGAATTATATTTAGTAGATAACACCCTTGCAGCAACGAATCCCGCCACCCCAACCGGAGTAACCGGCGCTTCAGCTCCACCAGCAATCATAACATCCACATTACCATATTGAATCATCCGCATAGCATCTCCTATGGCATGAGCCCCAGTGGAGCATGCTGTTGCTACTGCTTGATTTGGCCCAGTAAATCCGTATTTAGTGGAAACATGACCTGAAAGGAGATTAATTAATGAGGCTGGAATAAAAAATGGACTAACTTTGCCATTATTTTCTTTATGAAACTTTACTGACGTCTCTTCGATCGTCTTAAGTCCACCGATTCCTGAACCGAGTATTAAACCTGTTCTATCTCCTGATAATTCATCTTGTACTTGCCATCCACTATCCTCGATTGCTTCAGTAGCTGCTGCGATACCATACTGGATGAATAAATCCATCTTATGTACATTACGAGGGTCAATAGATTTTTCCGGATTAAAGCCGCTATCAGTTGAATGATCCACAATACCAGCTATTTTACAAGCAAGGTTAGAAGTATCAAATCCGGTAATTGCCTTAATACCGCTACGCCCCTCTATGATACCATTCCAAGAGGGTTTCACCCCAACTCCCAGTGGGGTGACTAATCCAATACCAGTTATAACGACTCTTCTAGTTGACATAATTATAGCTTATGATTAATTTTTTTTATGATGTATTACGTATTGTATAAGGTCAGCAACGGTTAGAATTTTACTAGCATCATCATCTGGTATATCGCATTTATACTTTGCTTCTATTGCCATCATTAATTCAACTATATCTAAACTATCTGCTTTGAGATCCTCAACAAATCTAGATTCAGGGGTGATTAAATCTTTTTTTACTTTTAATGTATTAGCAACGATTTCAATAATATCTTGTTCGATAGTATCTTGATCGACAGTATTTTGTGCAATATTTTCATCCATAGTTAGAACCTCATAACATAAATTAAATTTCGAATAAATCGATACAACAATTTCAAACTTCTAGCATAAAAATATATTTTATGCCAGTGGAAAATAAACAAGATTTTAGCATTGCCTATAAATCTCAGCATTTAAAGGGATATAATATTATTAATTTTATTCTTTACAATATTAATAAACCAAATTACATACGCCTTTTCTTAATAATAGAGATAATAATGCCAAGAGACAAAAGAATAATTGTCATAGCCAGTGTAGTATAAGATGGAATATCAATAACATGTTCAGCGAATATTTTTATACCAATAAATATTAATATTAATGCTAGCGAATATTTTATATAACTAAATTGCTTAACAACATTAGCTAAGCATAAGAATAAGGCACGCAGACCTAATATGGCAAAAATATTAGAAGTATAAATTATATAAGGATCCTTAGTGATAGCAAATATTGCTGGTATACTATCAATGGCAAACACAATATCCATAACTTCTATCATTATTAATGATGCAAAAAGAGGAGTAATGCTGATACCTTTGCTAGTTTTAACAAAAAATTTGTAACCCGAGATTTTGGGGGTAATGCTAAAGTATTTTTGTAGAATTCTATAAATAGACGATTCTTGCACTTTTAAATTTTTATTTGATAGATAAAAAGTTTTTATACCTGTAGTTATAAGAATAATTGCAAAAACATATAATAACCAAGAAAATTTTGAGATAACAATGACCCCTAAATATATAATTATAGCTCTAGGCACTATGACACCTAGAATTCCCAAAAATAATATTCGATGTTGATAGATCAAGGGAATAGAAAAAAACTGGAAAATCATTAAAATAATAAAAATATTATCCAATGACATGGCTTTTTCTATAAAAAAACAAGTGTAATATTCTTGGGCTTTTTCTCTTCCCATATCAAAGAAAATAAAAGCACCAAAAAGGCATGCTATAATTAAGTAAAAAAGGCTAAAATAAATGGTTTGGCGAAAGGTTAATACCTTATTTTCTTTGTTAGCAAAACCAAGATCATAGATTAATAAACCTACAATCACTATACAAAAAACAATCCACGTCAAAGTCTCCTCCTATAAGCTATTATAGTTATTCCAAATTTGGTTGTATCTATAATATAACAGATTTTTTTGCTCCACTAATAGCTGTTTTCATTATTTTTACGGTATTGCTTATTTTTTCATTTCCTAACTTAGTAACTCACCTTACGCATAAACCCCATGACAATTTAAAAATTTCGGAAAAGTACAAAGCGTCATTGCGAGCGAACGTATGTGAGCGTGGCAATCCACATATATATTGCTTCGTCGCCACTAAAGTGGCTTCTCGCAATGACGCTGATGCAATGACGCCAAGCTATTTTCTATATGACTTTTAAATGCCATGCGTAAGGTGAGTATAATATTAAGCATTACCTATTCGTGAAGTAAAGTGCGATTCTTTGATACCAAGATTTTGCAAGGCATTATGCCACTTATGCTCTGGACGACCAGAAAAAATAAAATCTTTATCACAATCTGTTATTATCCACAAATTATCCTTAATCTCTGCTTCAAGCTGCCCTGCTTTCCAAGAAGTATAGCCAATAATAAATAAACTATTTTTAGGGCCATTACCAGAAGCAATATCATGAGGGATTTGAGGATTAGAACTAACTGCTAAATGATTTTGAAACTTCAATAATAAATTCTCATTATAGTCATCAGAATGTAAGAAAAAACCACGATCATGCTCAACTGGTCCTCCCAAATAGATAGGCATCATAATATTACCTACCTGATCATCAGATATTTTAAAGAACGATTTTATTTCTATATGATTCACTAAATTATTGAAAATTAAGCCCATCGCTCCCTCTGCTGTATGAGATAGCATATAAACAAGTGATTTATTAAATATACCATCAAGCATATAAGGAGTAGCTATCAAAACCTTACCAGACAAATTATCAAAAATTTTATTGTTTTCATTCATAATATTTATTGTATTGTTAAATTTATTTAGTCTATATATTATATTAATATACTAGCTTTTAGATACATATAGTGTTAAATTATACCTATTCAATAAAATTTTTAAAAGACTTTCGATTGACTTATCTAGGAAGTCTAATTAAATATACTCTATACCTGTGCTAAACCTAAAGTAATTTTTTAAAAAGTCTAATGTTTACTTGGTTTGATATAACAATACTGGCAATTATTACTGCTTCCTCAATGCTCGGAGCTTATAGGGGATTAGCAAAAGTTACTATTAGCTTACTTGGCTTTATATTTTCAATTATTCTTGCCTATTACTTATCTTCATATATTAATGAGGTCATTAGTCGATATTTTATTAACCATATTGCGTTAGCAATTAGCTCTGGGAGTATCTCCTATATTATATCTTGGAGTGTATGCTCTTTCTTAACCCATAAATTTCTTTTGATGATTGCCTTTATAAGTGGCGGAGTCGTTGATAGAACTCTGGGTCTAGGCGTTGGCGTATTTAGAGGTATGATTATTTGTTTATTCCTCTTTCTAGTCCTAACAATTTTCTTTTCTGGCAGTTATCTACAAGCAAAAACGCTAAAAGATGTTATGCAAAATACTACCATTGATAAATATCCAGAATGGCTTAAAGAATCCACGACTACTCCCTATCTAGATCAGTTAAGTAAGAATTTTATAAAAACTCTACCACAAAATAGTTTAGAATCCATTAAATTACCCATAAAATCAGAGATTATTGATACTACAAATGTCTTAAAAAAGTCACAACCTAATGAATATCCTGATAAAGTAGAAAAACTTCCTGAAGAACTCAGGCAAGAACTTGATGAAGTATTGTCGCAAGAATTAGAAAAAGATGACTAATTAATTATATTTTTGCAACCAAAAAGAGCCGAATATAGAGTTACTTTAGTTATTGCAGGTGGTCTCCCAGGAGGCTATAGTCAATACAGGAGGATTGGATAGTGGGAGCGATGGAGCGACGCATAAGCGTTAGTTTAAGAAAATAATAATTGAAAAACCGTCATTGCGAGGAGACCGTAAGGTCGACGAAGCAATCCAGAAAAGTGATTAAAAATGGATTGCCACGCCACCTACGGTGGCTCGCCATTACGACTTTTCTACTTTATTTTCTTAAACTGACTCCTATAAGTAATAGGTGAGCATTGAGCGATGACGTCACCAATTTCTCCTCAATTGACTATACCTACGATAGCGAAACTTTTACAGCAATATATTAATTTATGAAATCATATACCTTTAAAGAACATTTTTTAGAGCTAAAAGCTAGATTTTTACGAGTGTTTGCTGCATTCATTATTGGTTTTATTATTTGTTATTATTTTAGCAGTGATATATATAATATTTTATTAGAACCACTTGCAGAATTAAGTCATGCTAATATAAGAAGAGTGATCTATACTGGTCTTACTGAGGCATTCTTTACTTACATAAAACTTGCGGCTTTTGTTTCTTTTATAATGATTATACCAATTATTAGCATAGAATGTTTTTTGTTTATAAAACCTGGACTATATTCACATGAGAAAAAATATGCGGCTTTTATCCTCTTTATGGCACCTATTTTGTTTTGGTGTGGGGGTGTCTTTGTTTTTTACTTTGTTATGCCGCGTGCATGGCAATTTTTTTTGAGCTTTGAAGATCATAATGTCGTTATTCCACTAATTCTAGAAGCTAGAGTTAGCGAATATTTAAATTTAGTAATTCAGCTAATTATTGCTTTTGGTATAGCCTTCCAATTGCCTATTATTATGCTAATATTAAATTTATTAAAAATATTAACAGCAAAAGACTTAGTGAACAAGAGAAGATGGTCTATAATAATTATTTTTGTTATTGCTGGTATTTTGACTCCACCAGATGTACTTAGCCAATTTGCCCTTGCAATACCAATGCTTTTATTATATGAAACTTCAGTTATTATGTGTAAATTTGTAGAAAACCGAGGAAATTAGATGTTAGATATAAAATGGATTAGGGAAAATAAACAGGAATTTGATGATTTACTTATCAAAAGAGGGATTGCCCCAATGTCCGATAAAATTATTAAACTAGATGAAAACAAGCGTCAGTTAACTAATCTCATTCAACAATTCCAGCATGCAAGAAAGAAAAAATCTAAATCTTTAGGTAATATGCCTAACAAGACTAGTAAGGAATTTGAAGAACTAAAGCGTGATGTGGATCATATAAATGAAAAATTAGAAGAACTGACTCTAAAATTAAATAGTAATCATCAGCTCAACGATATGCTGGAAGTACTGCCAAATCTTCCTGAGGATGACGTACCATACGGTACTGATGGAAGTATGAATAAACTGATTAGAACAGTTGGAGATATTACCACCAAAGCATCCCCAGTAATAGCTAAGCAGCATTTTGAGCTTGGTGAGAGTTTAGGGATGATGGATTTTGTACGTACTGCGAAAATGTCTGGTAGTAGATTTGTCACTCTCAAAGGAGATTTAGCAAAGCTAGAGCGAGCATTGATTAATTTTATGATTGATACTCATACTGAGGAATTTGGTTTTATTGAATTATCTCCTCCATCTTTAGTACGACCAATTGCTATGTATAATAGTGGTCAATTGCCAAAATTTGCAGAAGATTCGTTTGAAACGGTGAATAATTACAGGCTAATTCCAACAGGCGAAGTACCTCTTGTTAATATGGTATCTGATACTATAATAGCTAGGGAAGAATTACCTATACGTTATGTTGCTTATACCCCCTGTTACAGATCAGAATCTGGGAGTAGTGGTAAGGATACTAGAGGTATGATACGTATGCATCAATTTGGTAAAGTTGAATTGGTCACAATAACTACTGTAGAAGAGTCTAAATGTGAACATGAGTATATCACTAATGCTGCTGAGACTATTCTAAAAAAACTTGATTTACCATATAGAGTTATGTTGCTTTGTACTGGGGATATGGGGTTTACTGCTCAGAAAACCTATGATTTGGAAGTATGGTTGCCAGGTCAGAATTTATATCGTGAAATTTCAAGCTGTTCTAATTGTGGAGATTTCCAAGCTAGAAGGATGAAAGCTAGATATAAAGAATTTGGTAGCAACGACACTACTTTTGCTCATACGTTAAATGGTTCTGGTTTACCAATTGGTAGAACAATAATTGCAATTCTAGAAAATTACCAGAATGCAGATGGCTCAATAACGGTTCCAGATGTTTTAGTGAGTTATATGGGTGGGTTAGAGCGAATTCATGCTACTAAATGTTAAGTATGAGAGATTAAGATAGTTATGTTACTCACCTTACGCATGACATTTGAAAGTCATATAGAAAATAGCTTGGCGTCATTGCGAGAAGCTACTTTAGTAGCGACGAAGCAATCTAATGAATGTGGATTGCTTCGTCCACTACGTGGTCTCGCAATGACGTTCCGAAACTTTTAAATTGTCATGGGGTTTATGCGTAAGGTAAGTTATGTTAAAAACAAAAGAATATAAGTAATATATGTTTATTTAATAGGTATCATTGGTGTTCAAAATAACTAGCAATTCGAGGAAAATTGATAAGGATTTGTATAATAATTCTGCAGAGAATTTCATTCCAATTGCTTGTCACTATAATGAAAACACTCTGTTAACTAAGAATGGAGAACTACTCCAAACTATCCAAATAAATGGTATTAATGCAGAAAATATTAGTGATAAGTTATTCAATTTACGAGAAGTAGTGCGTAATGCTATCAAGAAAAATGTTCATAATAAAAGTTTTGCATTCTGGATACATACGGTACGGCGTAAGACAAATTTAGATGACACAACTCCATACAATAAATTGTTACCAGCTAATATTCACAATCTATGGCAACAAAAGAATTATTGGGATGATAAATTTGTTAATACTTTATATATTTCAATAATTTATGATTCTGATAACATTAAAGTTAAAGACTTAAACTCTTTAATAACTTCTTTGTCTTTCGATAAACTTATCAATTACCAAAATAACTACTTAGATAGTGTTTTTAAAATACTAAATAGTACTGTTGATACAATACTTTGGGATTTGCAAGGTTTTGGTGCAGTAAAGTTAGGAATAAGATTTGAAAGAGAGGAATCTTACTCTGATCTGATGTTTTTATATCGCAGAATAGTCCATCTTAACGAGGAATATTGTTTAGTGCCGATTGCCAATTTATCTAATGCTTTAGCCTCTAATCAATATGCAGTTGGTAATGATAAGATTGAAGTAATAAGTCAACATGGTAAAAAATTTGCATCCATTATTTCAATAAAGGAATATCAAGAAGTATCATCGGATGCCCTTGATGGATTCCTACAATTACCTGTAGAATTAATAGCAACAGAAATATTTTATTTCGTTGATAAAAAAGAAGTATCTAAAGCATTTGAAGAACAGGCCTATATTTTACAAGTTAGTAAGGATGCTAAGCTTGCTGAGATTACAGGAATAGATAAGATAATGAATCTTGATGCTTCAATTCCAAACCAATTTTGTAAACAACAAATTTCCATTGCTATTATAGGATCGGACTTGAACAAATTGGATCAATCAATTGCCCAGGCATCTAGGGAACTTGCTAAAATTGGAATTGTTCATGTACGAGAAGATATAAACTTAGAATCGACATTTTGGGCACAACTTCCAGGCAACTTTTCCTATATTAGAAGGTTAGCCCCAACAATTATTGAAAATACAGCTGCCTTAGCTTCATTACATAATTTTCCAACTGGAAGCCAAAATAACATATGGGGTAAAGCGGTAACTTTGCTTAGAACGGAAAAAGGAACGCCTTACTTTATGAATTTTCATGCTAAAAGTAATAATAGAGGAAATGTTTGTATTTTTGGTACAGCTAACACTGGCAAGACCGTATTAACAAATTTTTTGATTTCTGAAGCTACTAAGTATAAGCCAACAATATTGTATCTTTCCAACAATAATGATTCAAAGATTTTTGTTGAATCAATTGAAGGGCAGTGGATTGAAAAGGAAAAAAATCTAATAAATCCATTTATACTAGATGATACTCTAGAATCAAGAAATTTTATTGTTGAATTTCTTAAAATAATTTGTAATCATTCTTTTTATCCTCTAACCGAAATTGAATTAGCTTTTCTAGAAATCTTTGCCGATAAAATTCATAGTTTAGATAATAAGGATCGTAATTTTTCATCCATTTTAAAAATAATCGATTTTTCAATAGAAGGTGGAGAGTTAATTAAACTAAAATTAACAGATTATGCAGAAGGCGGATTATATGACAGTATATTTGATAGTGATAAATTTCCTTTATCCGAAGGTAATATAATAGGATTTAATTTATATTCTTTTTCTGAAAAATCCTTTATTAAACGTTTTTATCCAACAGATAGAAAACTTTTAGAAGCATTCTCAATGAATTTAACTAAGCATAATAGTTTATGTGTAGGGTTAATATATGCTTTTAATTATCATTTAACTATTACAGGGAAGAGTCCAAAAATATTAGTAATAGATAGTCTTGATTCCTTGTATAGACCAGAAAATTTTGATAACATATCAGAAATGATTTCTGATAGATTAATGAAAAATAATGGGATCATGGTTAGTAATTTTAATTTTAGTTATTTGCAATCGATAAAAACTAGGGTGTTACAAAATTGGTTAGACTTAACAGACACTAAAATTATTTTACCATCAGAAATAAAATTGCAATATTTAGAGCAAATTTTAGGGTTAAATGAATCAGAAATAAAGAAATTATCGAAATTTACAATTACTTCTAGAATGTTCTTAATAAACCAAGACGATCAATCTATTGCTGTGGAATTAAGTATAGGAAGCTTAATTGGTATTATCAAGATTTTATCCTGTAGAGCTGAGGAATTAAAAATATATCAAAAAATATTACAACAATATCCAGGACATCCTGATAATTGGATTAATCCTTTGTATATGGCATTAAATCGTATTTAGTTAAAAGAGGAATTTGGTGCTAAAAAAATATTATCTAGTATTTTTCTTGTTGATTTACTCAAGCAATAGTTGTGCATCTTGGGAAGCAGTTGGGGAATGTCTAAAGAATCCTTGCAATTGTGGCTACACTACGATAGATGAAATATGGAATAAAACAATCAAAAGAACAATAAAGCCAAACCCTCTATGTCCACCATGGAATAGACGGGATGGACGTGATGTAGATAATTGCTTGGTTCAATTTGATCCTCCTGAGAATTGGATTGGATTTTATCTACAGCATTGTGCAGAACGTACAAAAGAAAGCTCTTATTTTGCCCCAAAGATTCGTATAAGAACTCAAAGTTGTAATGCATTTGCCTGCTGGAATCAATCCACTACTTTAAATTGGGATGGTGAATGTGTAGTATGGCCTGGGGCTTATGCCTTACCTTTACTCAGAATTTGTGCTAGAATTGCCGTTCCGGAAGTAGCACCAACTCATCTTAACAAAAAAGGAACGCCAGCAGATCCTGGTTATACTCGTGGAAAACACTTGAATGATGTTGGTTTTACAGAAGATGACGAATTATTTATGGGAGATGATGGAAAACCACTTAAATTTGATAGACCAAAGTTATGTGCATATAGTGATCCTGGTTTAGTAAATCTGGTTTCAGCTACCGGAGTTCACTTAGATCCGTTGGACTGGAACCCAGTAAGACAACCTCTTCATAAAACAGATGAGTTACACCCTCTGGCAAAAGTTCTAAAATTTTTAATAGACATTAAGTCTAATCTAACTATGTCAGCACTATTAGGTAAGTTATTAGATATAATGGGTGCTGAAAATACCCCTGGTCTTGATGTTATAAAAGAAATGGTTAAATGGATAGGATATATTCTTGAGCAAGGATGGATATATACAGCGGCAGGAACTATAGTAGAAGCATTGGGCAAACTAAATAACACTGTTGATAACTACCAATTTGGTTGTGTTGAATTACCATTTGGTCCTTTCCCGCCACCATATTGCCCTAAATTAGCCCCATTAGTTATTACCCCCACTACCCAATCTGTATGCAGTAAGAAGAATGAAAACGGTTTATTTGTTCAATCTTCAGATGCCCCATGTGTAGTATCTAAATTAAGGAATAATCTTATTCATAATGTCGTGCGTATTAGTTTAGACAATATGGTACCTCTTTGTAAAAAGGAAGGAAATCTTACAAAAACCGATAAATGTGTAGTAATAAACAATCTTGGTGAATTTTCTTCAGCCAAAAGGATGCATATTGCTACCGCTCAACGTGATGCAATAAAAAAATGTTCAGTTGGTGATACAACACCTTGCGTTAACACAAAAATTGACTTTAAATGTAGCATTACTGAAAATGGTTGTGAAGATGGCTTTAGAATAGTTTACGCACAAAAAATAGGCAATCACTCTACACCAAGTAGTTACTATGTTGATGATTTACCTGATTGTAACAGCACGAAGGCAGAGGATAAAGATAAAACTACTTGTCAAGAAATATGGGGGATCAATATTGGTGAGTTTATCGATGCTAATATTGAATTTCCTAAGCTACAAAATCAGGATGATAACAATTTATTAAAACTACAAAAACTCTTTGATCTCAACGATAACAATGACAAGAAGCGGTCTTTTGCTGTGTCAATTGTTAGAAATACTTTTTTAGATACTGATTTAGAACCTAGTTTTCGTTGTGACCCAAAATCTATTTGTGTAATAGAAGGAGATCAGCTAATTGGCTGTGAAAAAAGAGTAACAGATGGCTACCAAATCTTAACCCAAAAATGTGGGGTAATTCCTGAGGTGATTTGCCCTAATAATAGCTATTATACCCCTCAATTTGTTGCGTCAATCCAAGTGTTAGACAAAGAAGGGAAAGTGGTTGATTTAACTAGCACTGTTGTTACTCCATTGTCGATATATTCAACTGAGAAACAAAAGACAGAAGAAATAATAAATTTAGCAGGATATAATTTTACTTCCTTCATGGCATATGTTTCTAATACCCCACCAGTTACATATACTGCTATGCCGTTTTCTGGAAAAAAATCTATGAATCCTTTAACAATATATGGTGAGTACAAAAACGACAAGGCTCCTTACGATACTGAAGGAAAACTTATTACAGATGCGGTATATTTGAAAGGTCTTGAATATATAAATGGTAAATATCTGCAAGGAGCAACGCATGGTTGTTTACAATTAAAAGATATAGAAAAATGTATTCCTGGAGTAAATAATACTAATTGCGTGCTAGCAAAACTACTTGAATCAGATACCATTGATTGCTTAAAATTTAAGGAAAAAAGCACCCAATATCAAAACTTTCTTCCTCTATGTAAAGGTACTACTAATTGTAAATCTAAAGAGACTGTGGAGGGTATTACAATTTATCAATGTGATAGAGTGCATTGTTATGTAAATAATCGTAAACAAGGTGTCGAAGTATGTAAAGTCTCTGTAGATACTGATAATAGAATTGATCCGGCTCCATCACAAGGAGACAAGATAAATACTGGACAGTATTACAATTTTACCCTTGATCAGAAGAAGGAGAAAGCCCTATATAATCAGAAAATTAATACAATCCGAGATAAAACATCCCAGGAATTGGGTCTTTGCACCACAATTGATGCCCCTAAATGCAAAGCAATTTCTACCCCGACTGATATTAGTGGTAATGCAACATGGAAGTCTAATAACATAAGTGATCCAGATACAGAAATAGGTCACTTGGCACAAGGTACTTGCAAGGATGGTTGGGTATTAATTGATCCGAATAAACCACTGCAGCGTTATTGCCTATTAAATATAGCTACTAAAAGCGTTGGTTTTGAAGCCTTATCGGAGGGAGTTGGTTGTAAAGAGAATAATGGTCTTAGTTTCAAATATACAAATGACTTTAAAAGTAATTTTCCTGTAAAAAATAGCTATGATACTTCAACTAAAATTGGCACTTTGGTACTTGGTGGTTCATACAATTCTACAGCCTATCTAATAAATACATTAAATTGGGCAAATTATGAGATTGATGTTCCCAATACTAATATGCTAACCTCTTTCACAATAGGTGGGGCTGATTCGTATTATGATGATTACTTAATGATTAAAGTCAATGATAAAATTATTTATACTGGTCCCCCTAATCATGAGTTTAAGGATATAGAATGTAGAGATTATCAAGCTGACAAATGTGTTGTTTACATTTCTAAAACTGGTAAAAAAGAAGATTTTGCGGAAGCTCCTGATATATATAAATCTACTAAGTTGCCGCAACTTGATCTGATGCCACATTTACGGAATGGTAAGAATAATATTAAGATTTATGTTGGAGTTGTTGGTGGAGGGGTTTTGAATCTTACTATTAAATACCAATTTAAGAAATTACAATAGCAAATTTTGAGAGTATATAGCCAATTCAGGAGGACTGGGTAGTATAGTCAATTGATAAGAAGTTGGGGATGTCGTCACTCAATGCTTGCCTATTATTTATAGGCGTCGCTCCATCGCTCCTAGCCCCCAAATTCTCCTGAATTGACTATATTTAAAGCTCTGCAAGAACCTTGATTATCTAGTACTACAGTTGTAGATTGAATGTGAGTGTTCACGATTTTTTTTTGCTATTTTTTTGTGATGAATAAAAAAACCTGATCACCAAGCGTCATTGCGAGGAGACCGTAAGGTCAACGAAGCAATCCATTTCTAATCACTTTCCTGGATTGCTTCGTCGGTCTGGCAACCNAACCTCCTCGCAATGACATCTTATACTTTAACCTTTTTTCCGTGAACACTCACATTCAATCTACAACTGTAGTACTAGTATAAGTGTAATATTTTGTAACATAATGTAACTTGCATATAATCTGTTAAGGTATTAAAATAGCTTGAATTTCTGAAATAGAAGTAGAACTTATCAATGCAAGTATCAATACTAAACCCTGTAAGTTGTTATGGGGTAGGCGTTCATTCCGGTAATATTACTCAGTTGACTTTAAGACCAGCTGCAGAAAATACTGGCATTGTTTTTGTCAGGACTGATGTGCGGCAAGAAATAAATTTTATTCAAGCTAGTTGTTTGAATGTCTCAGAGACTTCTTTCTCTACTACCATAAAAAATGAACATAATATTTCCGTTTCAACTATAGAGCATTTAATGGCAGCTCTTTGGGGATGTGGAATTGATAATTTAATAATTGAAATCGATGGTTCTGAAGTACCAATAATGGATGGTAGCAGTAAAGCTTTTGTTTTTATGATAGAATGTGCTGGGCGACAATTACAAAATGCTCCAAAAAAATACCTAAAAATCTTAAAAGAAATTAGGGCAATTCACAAAGATTGCGAGTTAGTGTGTAGCCCTGCTCATAGCATGACAGTTGATATGACAATAGATTTTGCTAGTAAAGCTATTGGCAAGCAAAATTTACTCTTCTCAGAAAATGAATCTTTTAAAAATAATATTGCTGATGCTAGAACTTTTGGATTTATCCATGAACTTGAATATTTAAAAAGTAAAGGGCTGGCACGTGGGGCATCTCTCGATAACGCTATAGGTATAGATCAAGATATTATAATAAATCATGATGGACTTAGATATACTGATGAATTCGTGCGGCATAAACTTCTTGATCTATTCGGAGATTTATATACTACAGGAGGGCATCTAATAGCTAACATCACTGGTTATAAAACCAGCCATGCTCTGAACAATCAATTTTTACGACAAGTATTTAGTGATCCTACTGCCTATCAATGGGTTAGTAATAGAGAAATTTAGGCTTGCAGCAGTTCAGTTTTAATATATGGCTAGTAAAGAAAATATAAAGCTCAAGGGATTAGAGAAACAAATTCGACAATTAAAGAAGCAAGTTCAACCGGTAATAGATGCACATAGTGCAACATCTTTTAAAACTGGCTTGGTATCTAATACTACAGTTGTAGTTTAGATGTGAGCATTCACGATTTTTTTGTGATGAATAAAAAAACCTGATCACCAAGCGTCATTGCGAGGAGGCCGTAAGGTCAACGAAGCAATCCATTTCTAATCACTTTCCTGGATTGCTTCGTCGGTCTGGCAACCTCCTCCCAATGACATCTTATACTTTAACCTTTTTTCCGTGAACACTCACATTCAATCTACAACTGTAGTACTAGAATAACTACTGGTAAGTATTCTTGATATCACGATAAGAACTAATAATACGCAAAATTTGTAGCGGTTTGGTTCGTAAGAAGATGAGTTAAATATTAACTTGGGTTAGCTATAAAAAAATAATTATTTTTCTAAAAACTATTAGTGTTGGTATGTTTATGGTTTATAATGCTATTATTATGGAGGAAAATATATGAAAGAATTTGATTTAATAGTGATTGGTGGTGGTCCGGCTGGTTATACAGGAGCAATAAGAGCAGCCCAGTTTGGTATGAAGGTTGCCTGTATAGAGAAAAGGGTGACGCTTGGTGGTACTTGCCTAAATGTTGGCTGTATTCCTTCCAAAGTATTACTAAATTTTTCGGAGAAATATCATGAAGTATTGAACCATTGTGCCGATATTGGCATTATGACCTCAGCCAAACTTGATTTACAGAAAATGATGACTAAAAAAAGTCAGGTAGTATCAGACTTATGCAAAGGCATAGAAGGTTTGTTTGTAAAAAATAAAATCACTAAATTTACTGGAAGTGCCAAGTTTATTTCAGCCAATCTTGTAGAAATTACTAACGATGCATCAGTTGAACAAATATCGGCTAAGAATATTTTAATTGCTACTGGCTCTGATATTATTGAAATGCCCAATATTACTGTTGATGAGGAATATATAGTGTCATCAACAGGAGCCTTGAGTCTTGCTAAAGTTCCGGAAACTATGGTAGTAATTGGTGGGGGGTATATCGGTTTAGAGCTTGGTTCGGTATGGAACAGGCTTGGCTCCAAAGTAACGGTTATTGAATATGCTGAAAGTATTGTGCCAGCTTTAGATAAAGAAATTATCAGTCAATTTACCAAAATCCTACAAAAACAATCTATTGAATTGCGATTAAACACTAAGGTGATATCTGCTGAGAAAAAAGCAGGAAAAGTTATTTTAAATATACAACAAACAACTGACTCCTCAGTGCAGCAAATTAGTGCTGATATAGTGCTATTAGCTGTTGGTAGGAAAGCCCATACAACAAATTTAGGTCTAGATAAATTAGCAATTCAAACGGACAAACAAAATAGAATTACGGTTAATGATCAGTTCCAAACAATAATTCCTAATATTTATGCTGTCGGTGATGTAATTGCTGGACCTATGCTCGCTCATAAAGCAGAAGAGGAAGCTGTTGCTGCCGTTGAAATTATGGCAGGTTTAGCAGGTCATGTTAATTACAACCTTATTCCAAGTGTCATCTACACTTATCCAGAAGTGGCAAGTGTTGGCTTAACAGAGGAGCAATTAAAAGAAGCTAAGATTGAGTACAAGGTCGGCAAATTTCCATTTTTGGCAAATAGTCGAGCGAGAAGCACAGGTTGTACTGATGGAATGGTAAAAATATTGGCTGATAGCGTAACGGATAAAGTACTTGGAGCGCATATTATAGGCCCTTCAGCTGGTACTATGATTGCAGAGCTTGTAGCATTTATGGAATTTGGTGCTTCTTCAGAAGATATAGCAAGAACTTGTCATGCCCATCCTACCTTAAGTGAAGCCATAAAGGAAGCAGCTTTGGCTGTAGATAGGAGGGCTATTAATTTTTAGGAAGTTTTATATATATAATTATATTTTGAGCTATTTTTCGACGAGAATAAATATGATTCTTGCGGGAATAGTATAGCTATTTCAAAAGAATCATGTTTATTCGCAACCAAAAAGAGCCAAATGTAGAATTACTTTAGTTATTGCAGGTAGCCTCCTAAACTTACCTGCTTGTTGAGGATTAGAGCCAAGGTATTTTTAAAGCATAATTCTTTAATTTTAGGTATCCGCTCCTGCAACTTATTCATCATGCGATATATGGTGTCTAAATCATGGTTTTTGTCAAATTGTTCGCTTAAATATTGTGCTAGACCACGCTTGCTATCGGGCTTTACCGTAAGGGCTAATACCAAATCGCGAAGCATCTCAGAATCACGTTTACGTTGCATTATAGTCAATTCAGGGGAATTTAGGGCTAGGAGCGACGACGTCACCAACTTCTAATCAATTGACTATGATCAATAAAAAATCTGCTTGCCAAACGTCATTGCGAGACCACATAATGGTTGAAGCAATCCATTATTTTGAGTTGCTTCAATGCTACTAAAATAGCTCTTTGCAATGATGTTTTGTATTTTAACTTTTTTTCTTGAACGCTCACGAGTCTATTATGCCTTTGAAAATATCCTGTATAATTCGCTTAGTAAAGTTGCAAAATCAATTTGATCAAAACCTTTCTTAGGAATAATTATTATTGCCCAGCTATTGGGTTTAATTTGTGTTTCTTTACTTAGAAGCCTAATTAAATGTCTGATACGTCTCTTGATTTTATTGCGAATAACAGCATTTCCTAATTTTCTTCCGGCTTTTATGCCAAAAAGCAATAAAACTTCACCAGATTTTTTACATAGCCGTGTTTGATTGGTAGTCTTGCCAGCAGCGTTATTCCCTGCATTTAATTTTGTAAGAAGCTTAGTAAAATCTTTTGCTATTACTGTGATAAAATAAGGACTATGGAACTTTTTGCCTAACTTATTAACTAGGTCAAATTCTTTTTGATTTTTTAGAGATAAAATAAGCACTGCCTATGCTGATAACTTCTTTCTGCCTTTTGCCCGACGCTTCCTTAAAATCTCTCTACCACCAACAGTTGCCATTCTTGCCTTAAACCCATGCCTTCTTTTTCTTACTAAATTGCTAGGTTGAAATGTGCGTTTCATAAATTCATATCCAATACAAAGGAACAGATTTACTTATACAATAATGACACTAAACTGTCAATAAAATATAAATTTATCTTTTAAGGAACTGATAGATTGCTGTATTATATTTCTTGATAGAATAAATTTTAATAACATTATTTAAATGAACTAGGGCGTATGGCAAGACCAGACTTTACCAATTCAAGAAATATCATCAAAGAAATTATTAGAGTGAATCATGCCGGAGAATACGGTGCAAAACGAATTTATGAGGGGCAATTAAATTATTGCAGAAACCATCAAACCTATCCTACAATAAAACATATGATGCAGCAAGAAGAAGTGCATTTAAGCTACTTTACTAACTTGTTATTACAAGGTAATGTTAGACCAACTATCTTAATGCCATTTTGGCATATTATTGGTTATGTACTTGGTAGTGGATCGATATTAATAGGAACAAAAACTGCCATGCTACTAACCCAAAGTGTAGAAGAAGTGATTGAACAACATTATCAGAAGCAAATAGACTATCTCGAAGAATATAATTTAGAAAAAGAATTGTTAGATAGTATAAAGCAATTTCAGTCTGATGAAACGGAGCATAAGGATATAGCTCTAGTGCAAGGTAGTAATGAAGTAGTATTTGCCCCCCTAATTAATAAAATTATCAAGTTAATGTGTAATATAGCTATTAGTTTGAGTAAAAAAATTTAATGATATCATCAAAAGTAATAGGCGAGCATTGAGTGACGATGTTACCAACTGCTCATAAATTGACTATAGTTCTTAAATATAATTTAGCCGCTTGATTTTATATTATTCTTACATTACTATATTTTTTAGTAAATATTTATAATATAGAGTCTTATGAAAATATTAAACTCAGTAATTAGTAAAAAGGGACAAATTACTATTCCATCCTACACATTAGGGATAAATTACACTTATCTTCTGGTAGTAGGCTAGAATTCGTTATGCAAGATAATTCATTTATTGTCATACCAATTAATAAATCTATCAATAATTTACAAGGGATACTGCCAAGAACTAAAATGTCATTAAGTATCGAAGATATCAACGAAGTAATTAAAGGTAAGCATGATACTCGATAATCAAGTTTTTTTGCAGATTTGAATAAAATATAGGGCTATGGTTGTCATCCCTGCGAAAACAGGGATATAAAAATGCCCTGAGGTATTTTAGATTCCCGCCTACGCGGGAATGATGGTATGGACGAGTGAAGCGAAATATGCTTTACTTGTACGGAGTCAGCTGAAAAATAGTTTTCAGCTGCTCCAAATTAAATAATAATTTAA
>NZ_MWZE01000100.1 GCF_002259525.1 Rickettsia endosymbiont of Culicoides newsteadi
ATTTCCTGTGACCAATAATTAGCTCCTCCACATGCCTCCATAGCTACCAATGAACTTTTATCGAGATTGCTTAAATAGGCTATTAACTCATCTCTTGTAACTTTTTGGTAACCTATTTTTTTGCCATTTTGATCGACTTGCACCAAGTGCATACTATTTTTTGCTAAATCTATTCCTATTATAGTATTTTTTATGCTATTATTTATCATGGTATGGACCTATTAATTAAATTATTATTTAATTTGGAGCAGCTGAAAACTATTTTTCAGCTGACTCCGTACAAGTAAAGCATATTTCGCTTCACTCGTCCATACCATCATTCCCGCGTAGGCGGGAATCTAAGACCCCGCACCGAAGCATGGATGACACTAAGGCAAGTAGGGATGATACAAAAATGGATTGCTTCGAAAGCGGAAACCTCCTCGCAATTACACTTAGCGATCAGCTTTATAGACACCCCAATTAATACACCATATCAACATAATGTGCCACCTCTGACCCCCTTCCATCACAAGCTACTTCTTCTGCAGCACGGTATTGATCAGCACAGCTAATAGCTTCATTAATAATATTATCTTCATGTTCAAACATTGAACTGAAAAATTTAAGAAATTTATTCTGAAAATGACTAAGTTCAGATATATTGATATTTTTAAAATTGCCATCAGCAATTAAAGGCAGGTGAGCAGACAAAGCTTCAAGCTGTGCGTCATTTAATCCTTTTAAGAATACTTGCAGAACATCATATTCTTTGGGTGATAATTTCATCAAGCCTTCTTTTAAAGACTGAGCTTGTTTCTCAGTTAAGTTTATCGCTAATTTTGCTTCAAATTCTTCTGATATTACGTGAGTATTAACAGTATCCTTATCTTGTCCTTTTTTGTCAATATTATCGTTCTCTTTATCCTCGCTAAGAACACTAGACTCCTCAACACTTTGTGCCTCATGAAGTTTTAAGCTTTCCTCTCTAGCTTGAACATTCTTAACCAATGTTTCACATAGCTTTTCAATCAATTCTTTATTATCTTCGACATATTTCTTACCAACTTCTTTTAATTTAGCTATATTAGATGGACTAACATTATCTAACTTCGTACATCCTTTTGGCAGATTAAGTACAATTTCTATAAATTGTCCATCTTCCGATAGGTCTCGCCTAACTTCATCCGTAGCATCCTTTTCATTAGCTCTCAGAATTTTATTCACCAGGTTTCCCTTAGTTACCCAACCTATCGAACCATCAAGTTTTTTTGATGGTATCTCTCTTGGTATATCCGGTGGTTCAAAATTAAGAGCACAAATTGTCGTGTTTTTTAGCATTTCTCTTTGTTGCTCAATATTTAATCCTTCTTTAAGCTTTTTTAGGACTGACGCAGCCGGACGATTAGCCCCTAACCCTCCATCAACAAAAGCAGTACCATTATCTTCGTCAATAACAGGTTGAAAATAGGTAGGAGCAGATGCACTACAACGAGCTGCCCATTTTGCAAGAATACCTTTGTCAGCAGGGTTATCACTATCCCAAAACTTATTAGGATTATCTTCTTTACCACTTACGTCAAAAGCAGAAATAAAAGCACGAGTTACACTATCTCCCAAAGTAGTATCACCTGCATATTCTTCTAGTGCTGCTTTAAGAGGTTTTTGGCTATATTGATGCTTAAATATTTTAAGAAACCCTCCTCCAAACTTTGGTGGAAAAATTTCAGCTGCTTTATTTTCAAACATCTCTAAAACTTTTTCTGCTGAAAAAAGCGGTTCTGTTGAGCCTGGTTCTTTAGGGCGTGTCAATGCAACTGTAATTATTGCACCGACACTAGTACCAGCAATACCGTCAAATAATTTAGATATAGGCATGCCTGTAATTTTTTCGATTTTTGCAAGCACAACCAACTGAGAGACTCCTTTGATCCCGCCTCCTGAGAGCGAGAGAAACATCTTTTGTAATGTTGGCATGATAACAACCTCATAAAATTTAAGTTTAATAATAAATATTATATAGCTTATTACAGCATAGTAACTAATCTTGTTTAAGAAAATCAAGCAATAGATGAAATAAGTTGCTAATTATTAGATAAAAATTAATTATATAGTAACATAATTGTTACTATATAATTAATTATAGTCAATTGATGAGAAGTTGGTGACGTCGTCACTCGTCGCTCCTAGCACCAAATCCCCCTGAATTGACTATAGTTATCGTAGGTAGCCTCCTAGTTTATTATAATAGTCTTAATAAAAAATCTATCTTTAAACGTAAAATTTGTCATTTCCGCATTCCATTGTCATTCCCGCTTCGGTGCGGAATCTATATTAAATGTCATATGTAAGGTTAATCATTAATTATAGAAACCGCCATAATTTTCAACTTCATCGATAATTCCTTGTATTTCTACTGTTAAACGAGATAATTTCATGGAGATAATCCTAATTTGATATTGATAATTCCGATAATACAATAAGACAAAATCCCCCGGTTGATATTTGATAAAATTTGCCGGCATGATAAATCTTAAAATTTTAGTTTCAGTAGCAGCATTTTTTAGGATTAGCTGCCCTAATCTTTCCGCTTCCAGGCAAGATAGTATAATAGGTAGCCTTAAGACTGGAATAGCTCTATGTGAAAAATTCTCACTATTTATTTGGCAAAAACCATTATTATAATTATCACATCGATCAATAAAGTTTAGCCCTAATTTACTAATAATGCTAGTTTTAGAAATTTCCATTTGTTCTAAATAACTATTGCTTGATAATTTAACCAATATTTTTGAACTAACCTTACAGAGAGGTGAATATCCACGCTTGGTAAATTTAATTTGTTCCTGATAAGCTATGATATCAAAGAAATATATAATCCTTAGAGAGTTAATAATATCAATGCAAGATAACGCTTTATTTAATACCAACCCTTCTACCGCTTCATCAAGAGTAGATATGTCGATGTTCTTTAGTGGAATATTGCATCTATAAGACAATTCAAGAATTATTGCCGCTAAATTACAAGCCCCAAACTTATTATTCACCCAATGTCCTTTTGCCCATAAGTTACCATCTCGCCAAATATTATTATGGGGCCAAGCTGGATAAGGTCTGGCATCCCAAGTCCATAAAAACATTTGTTCGATATATTCTTGTGTTTGCCAATATTCAATAAATCCCCGTATAGCTTTACGCTGAATGGAAAAATCAACTTCACCAGTAGAATATTTTGGTACTCCGCCATCAATACATAAAGGATCAAAGAATATATTAGGTTGATTAGTTGCTTTATCAATAGAAGGGAAACCAAACTCTGTAAACCAAATTTTCTTCATTTTTGGTTGCCATTCTGTTGTTATCCCATCAGGATTGCGATGATAATTCTCCCACCAATATCTTAAATTCTTCCAAGCATAATCTTCTGATAATTGACGTTGACTATTATTGTCATCTACAAAGTAATCATATCCTTCGCCTGATTGCCAACCTTTAATGATTTCTTCTGACGAAATTCTGGAATTTACCGTTCTTGTTACAGGAAAGTAAGCATCAATACCAACAAAATCTATATATTCTGAGGCAAATAACTTATCTAAATTATACCATCCGTCTTTTGTATGGTGATATTCTGACCAATCTGCGGCATAAGTCACAAGTACATTGTCACCAACGATATTTTTAACTAATTTTGCTAGTTTTATCAGTTCCATAACAGCAGGAAAATTATTATGTTGATCTCTGATACTAGTTAAACCTATTAACTCAGACCCGATTACAAAACTATCAATATGATCCTTAACTAACTCAGCATAATGTAGAATGAAATCATTATAACCTTGATCTTTATTAAAAAAATCTACTACCGAACTTATCGAACCTGTCAAATGACCCCGCCATGGCTTTTGCCAAATATCCAGAAAAAACATTGGATAAAACATGATTTTAAAGTTTCTACGTTTTAATTCCTGTAAGTAACGTATGATACTCGCATCATTGACTGTACCACCATATTTAGGGAAATTATCTGCATCTCGTGATACTAATCTTGCCGTATCACGTAAATATTTACTAACTTGCCATTGTTCTGAGTATTGGGTATGCGGATCATTAAATTCTACGGCAGGTTTGATAGTACAATTTTTAATATCCAAACTATCGCCAAACCAGCATACAACTGGTGCAACCCATTTGATATTAGGACATATAATTTTCATTTGATCCAGACTATAAACACTATCAGCAATGTTATGATAATTATTGGAATTTATTGGTTTTTTACTGATGATACCCCCCAAAGAATTGGTAATGGTTTTATACTGTATTAGGCAATCATAAACAAATTCCCCTGAACCTGGGATAATGTCAATCGCCTCAACCAAATCTTCTACGCTCTTGCCTTCAATATTATCAGGAATATTAACGTCAATTCGGGATAAGGTTATAATTTAGAGGAAAGTCGAAATTGCAATTTATGGAAGGTTTATTTTTCTTAAGAG
>NZ_MWZE01000101.1 GCF_002259525.1 Rickettsia endosymbiont of Culicoides newsteadi
AAGAAAACGTAATTTAATTGAAACAGTTTTTGATTATTTAAAGAACAAAATGAACCTTGAGCATACTAGACACAGATCCCCTATAAATGCTTTTGTTCATATACTTTCTACACTAGTTGCCTATTCTCTTAAGAAAAATAAACCTTCCATAAATTGCAATTTCGACTTTCCTCTAAATTATAACCTTATCCCGAATTGACGTCATTTCACTTTCTAGGGCAAGTTGTGTAAAATCTTTAACTAATGATGTTAGCAGTCCACCTGCACCAAGTAGCGGTTTACCTTGGTATAGTCCTTGAATGATTTCTATACATTTATCTTGATTAAGTATTTGCGATACTTGGTCTAGTTGAATTGGTTTCATTGGTTTGCTCATGTCAAATTTCCTATTATTTTATGCGAAGAACATGTGGATAAGTTGATAGTAACTTATCCACATTCTTCGCTATTTACAACATCAATAATCTTTATTTTATATATTTAAAAGATTATTTTTTCAACTTGACACAGTTTGACGAACACTCCCTTATTGAACGTTTTTGGCGATCATTAAAACAGGAAAAAATTTATCGGATTATTTTAACAACAGTAAAGGAGGCAAAGACAGCAATTAACGAATATATGGAATTTTATAATAGACAAAGGATGCATCAAACTTTGGATTATAAAACTCCAGAATGTGTATATTTTGAAAAAAATATTGTATAAAAACAACAATTTAATTTTTGTGAATTATATCTCTATTTATCTAAATTTTTGTCTAGACAAAGGGAACCACCTTATTTGGTCACAGGATGAAACTCGAATTGGGCAGCAAGGTAGTTTAAGTCGCATATGGGCTAAACGTGGGAGCATATCTAGGAAAGTAAGGCAACAACAATTTATCTCAACATACATCTATGGAGCTGCTTGCCATGATACGGGCGAATCTTTTGCGTTAATTTTACCATATACCAATACTGATTCAATGAATAAGTTCTTAGATGAATTTTCTTTGACTATTGATTCTGGTAGGCATGTTGCATTATTAACAGATAATGCCGGGTGGCATGCAGCGAAAAAATTAATTATTCCAAGTAACATTACCTTGGTACCGCTTCCGCCATACGCACCGGAATTAAATGCGATGGAACAAATTTGGCAGTGGATCAAAAATCACTTCCTATCTAATCAATGTTACGGTGTATACGAAGATATCGTTGCTAATGCTTGCTATGCCTGGAATCAACTTAGTAAAAATGTAACTTTAGTAAAATCAATTATGTATAGAGAGTGGATTAATATACCGCGTTAATTATTTCAATTGGTATTAGAGATTGGATAATACCACAATTTAATAAAATAGAAAAGGAACGGCAAGAAACACAAGAAGTTAACGGATTATTCAATAGCCTCGAGCAAGATAGGGAATTAAGCTTAAAGATAGCTAAGGAATATCAAAGTTTAACTTATAATGTATCAGAGGAAATGAAGGGGGAGAGCATAAATGATAAAAGTAGAGTGTACGACAGTCAGCCTGATCTATTAGATAATATAAAAAGAGATAGTTTATATATAGCAAAATACAATATATGGGAAAAAGAGTTGTTAATTAAAGAATTAAAGCGAAATACGTCAGAACTAAAGGATAGAGTAGCACCATTAATGTTTAAATTTAGTCAGCTTCATTGTAAGAAGCAAGTTGCTCAAGATATAAAGGTAATAGAAGAACAAGGGGTATTAATTAAAGACAATAAACAATTTAAGACTGTTCAAGGTTATTTAGATGACTTAATGAATAATAAGGAAATAAGACCTTATATAAGAGGAACTGATCTTGATGGGATGACCAGAAATCATGAAAATCATGGAAAGTATATTAAATCAGTGTTTACTAAGTATCAGAATAAAATAGAGACAATAGTTAAACTACAGCCAAAATATGATATAGAACAACTAAAAGATAAGATGAAATTAGAAGATGAAAAGGGAGTAATTAACTTACTAGGGTCAGAATGGCTAAAAGCATTCAAAGATTATGTAACACCCAGAAGAGTTTTAATTAACAAAGAGAGAGAAGAAGCAAAATCAGTAAATGAAGTTTTACAGCTATTAAAAAAAGAAAAAGATTTTTGTCTTGATATGTATAAGCAATATAAAGATGTGGTAGAGTATTATAGCAAAAAGGAGCAAGATCATTATTTCCTGACGATAGCTAACTTACATAAGGAGCAACCTGAACTACTAAGCAATTTAGCGAGAGATATAAATAATGTCAGTAGATTTAAGATAGGAGGAATTTATACAGGAGATAGTATAGAAACAGATGACAAGCTAGTAGAAAAGATAAAAGATACAACACAGGTAGGGATGCTGGCTAAGCAACTATATAAGGCATGTCAAGCACATGTCTTAAAAGAGATAAGTCCTGAGATAAAAGAGCTAAATAGTCATGCAGTGGTAAAGATTAACGATAATACTTATGATGAGATAGACTATTTAAAATATAGGATGAATGATAAGCTACTTGCCCCATATTTGAAAAATACAACCGTAGGAAAAAGACTAACAGAGATATGTAGGCAACAGCAACATTTAGAACAACAAAAACAATTATAGTTGGAAATGTATAAGAGTAAAGTTGATTTTCAAAATTCAATTTATAGTTGATATATAAATTGTTTTTTACATTAAGAAATTTTTAGTTTCCTAAAAGTTAGCTTTTTATATCAAAAATTTACTCAGAAAATCAAAAATTCTCAAATTTTGTACAATTTTTTTGTTAAAATTTTAATTTTTGACGAAATAACTATGAGGCTGCCTACGATAACTAATTAATTATATTTTGAGCTACTTTTCGGCGAGAATATATGATTTTTGAAGGAATAGTGTACTTATTTCAAGAAAATCATGTTTATTTGCAGCCAAAAAGAGCCAAATATAGCATTACTTTAGTTATTGTAGGTGTAGCCTCCTAGATACCAATAACTGTATCAGTACTTTTCCCTTACTATGCTACTCTTTAATCAACGAGTGTATCAATGCATTAATAGCCTGTTGATATGATGGGTTACAGATTTTCATAAAATTCCTTGACACCTCTATACACAAACGCTGATGCTGAGTTTGAATAGGCTCAATATTTTTAATATCTTCTAAACCTTCATAAAAATAATCAATATTTTTTTCTAATGCTTTAGCAATAAGAATCAGCCTACCTATTGATATTCTATTGAAACCAGTCTCATATTTTTGTAATTGTTGAAGTGTTACATCTATTGTCTTTGCAAGTTGCTGACGTGACAAACCTTTAGCAAGCCTTAGAGAATAGATTTTTTGTCCTATCAATTTATCAATTTTGCTTATATAGTCATTGTTTCTTGCCATAATTAATTATAGTATTTTAAGTTCATATCGTTCTGTATGGCTTACGTTTATCTGATAGAGAATTAAGCTTATTCTTCAAACCCATCAATATCTTATTACATTTTTCAAATTTTGAAAGGATTAAAATAACAAGCGAATACAATTGTCCTTGTAGATGTAACATAATAACTCAAGTATAACACCTACTCAATAATACAAAAAATATCAACCAAAGATTAATTTGTAGAAACTTTATTATTATATTGACTAGGTGTGAACAAAAATAGGCTTTGTTCCAAATCATCTATTTTATTAAGTAAATCTTCTGTTTCATCTTATGCAGCAATATCTGATAAGTGCAAACTAGCTAGTGAGGTTAGGCTTTGGCTTAAATCTTTACTACTCTCAAGGCTACTTAGGTTGTTATCACTCTTATTATGTGCAACTCTGCTTTATCCACCTGGCTAGGTGTAAAAATCTTTCCGCCCAAATGAAATTTATAGTCAATTCAGGAGAATTTGGGGCTAGGAGCGATGGAGCGACGCCTATAAGTATAGACGAGCGACAACGTCCCCAACTTCTCATCAATTGACTATAGCAATATCTGGTAAATGATCGCTATTACTCGCGTAAACATTTTTCATGATTTTTTTAAGATTTTCGATATCTTGTAACTTGTTAAATTTGACAGCAATTTTTCTCATATAAACCCCCTGTAGTATCTGTATTTCGAGGGAATTATTATACCATAAAAAATCACCATTTGCATCAAGTTTCGTGATATTTTTACATCATGTTTTTTATTGCATAATTACTACTAAATTTGATATTCCACAAATTTCTTTAAAAAGCACTTTACATATTAAAATATATTAATATTATAAAAAGCATATTAGACTTTAATAGTAAAGATTACTTTATTATATCATAGAATAGAACTCGTGTGGGTCTAAAGAACGTCATTGCGAGACCACGCAAGTCATAGTACCCTACAATTTTTGTAACAATGTAGGGAAGTAGGGATCAAAATCGGTAATTGAGTCATATCCAAAATTCTTTTTAATACCGCTTTTGCCTTGTTACTTGCCTGTTTCAAGCAGTTCCTTAAATGATCCAATCCGTA
>NZ_MWZE01000102.1 GCF_002259525.1 Rickettsia endosymbiont of Culicoides newsteadi
AATTTAAGGTAATTTATTAACTATAAGCCGGATACATGACTGCATTCGATTTTTTTGCTGTTATATATTATTTTTTTCTTGCATTATCGGGTAAGTCTATACATGGCTATATATAACCATAAAAATAATTAAGCACTAAGTGCTATTCTCAATTTATTTATTAAAAATCGTATAAATGACTCTAATAATATTAACTATAATTCTAATTAGTTTAATTTTTGCTCCCCTTGGTTGTCTAAGTTTATGGAAAAAATATATTTATTTTGGTGATGGTTTGTCGCATGCTAGTTTACTGGCTGGGAGTATTAGTCTTCTAATCCATTTGCCTGTTGTTTATTCGGGATTAATTGTCGCTATTATCTTTGCTATCTTAGTATTTACCTTAAAAAATAGATCAGGTGGCAGTAATGTGGTAATCTTGGTATCAAATTTTATGTTATCTTTGGCTTTGGTAATAAGTTATATGTATCCACTACAGATTAAGATTACTAGCCTATTATTTGGCGATATTTTATCTAGCTCCTTAAATGATATATTAATTTTATCAGTCATATTTCTGTTAGTTATTTTTTTCATTTGCTATTTCTACCGTCAGATTATTCTAATTGTAATTAATAGAGATATTGCTCAAATTAAAGGGATAAAAGTAAGAACCATTGAATTGGCATTTTTGTTACTTTTATCTTTATCAGTATTCTCGACTATTAAAATTGTTGGAGCACTACTTGTCACTAGTATTTTGTTGATTCCAACCATGACGGCTAGGATGATTTCTAGTAACCCTGCTCAAATGATTATCAATTCAGTTATCGTGGCTTTAATTGTAAATTTCCTTGGTTTAACAGCATCATTATATCTTGATGTACCAATTACCCCAATAATTACTGTAATAAATACTATGGTTTATTGTTTATTCTATATAATTTCACGAGCAACTAAAGTATAGCATAAAAATTGTAAGATGAGTTATATTACCGTATATTAAATCTATCATAGGTAATTTTATTATCTATCGATTCAATCAAGCTATCAGAAAATTCTTGCACGAAATCATGCCTTACCATACCAAGCTTTCTCTTAATCCATGATTGTTTATTAGCTACATATTTAATAGTGACATCCCCGTATTTCTTTTTTATAAAACTATACATATCATCTATACCATCAATTAAACCAAAATCAACAGCAGTTTGTCCAGACCAGAATTCTCCATTAAATAAAATATCATCTTCTTGAGTTAACTTACTGACTCGACGTTCTTTAACATAATCTATAAAATGTTGATGAATCTGTTTTTGTAGATGCTTAATAATTTTAATATCTTCCTTTTGCACTGGTTGAAATGGATCAAGAATAGATTTATTTTTACCTTCTGCATAGACTCTCCTTTCTATACCAAGCTTATCGATAGCAGCAGGGAACCCAAAACCAGTCGAAATAACTCCTATACTACCAATAATTGAACTCCTAGACGCATATATTTGGTCGCCAATGCAGGCAAGCCAATATCCACCAGATGCTGCTACATCTTCTACAAAACTATACACGGGTATTTTCTTTTCCTGAGCTAACAATCTTATACGTTTACTAATCAGCTCAGATTGCACAGGTGAACCACCTGGAGAATTTATACTTAAACATAGAGCCTCAAGATTTTTGATTTCAAAAGCCTTGTCAATTAACTCATGTAGTGACTCAATAGTTAGCCCTGATTTTATTGAGCTTACTTTACCGATAACTCCACTAAGGCGAAGAACCGCAATCACCGGTTTTGATCCCCCGGAACCTATTATAGGTAACAAGGAAAATAATTGTTCTAACTTACCTACTTGACGTTTAGCAATTACCTGTTCAAATTTCGTGTCGGCAATTGAATTTTTATTATGTGATTTACGCATTGGTTACTCCTTTTTTGTTTCTTCAGAAGCATTATGATCTTCTTTTATGTTTTGTTGTACTTCTAGTTTTTTATCTTTCTGTTCTTTAGGTGCTAACTGTTGATTAATCGGTTGATTAATCGTTTGTTCACGGTAACTATTCTTGGGTTCTGGATGATTTCCAGGAATATTTGACAAAATAATATTCCGAATTTCTGTATCGTACCAATTAATAATACCAACAAAACTTGCTAACATTTTTCCATCTGGACTAATTAGAATAGCAGTTGGTATACCAACTATTGAAAGAGCTTTAAATAATTGATTCCTAAAATCATGATAGATTGGTAAATATCTTATATCATAATTTTTATAATATTTTTGTATAACCTCTATGCCTTGGTAGTCTTGTGATACAGGAATTATAGCAAATGGTAGCTTTCTAAAATCTTTTTGCAATATATCTAAATCTGGCATTTCCTTAACACAAGATGCACACCATGTTGCCCAAAATACCAATAATATCGTTTTTCCTTCAAAATTATCAAGAGAATATTTTTCACCTTTATCATCGAAAAAAAATACCGTATCTGGAACGGGAGATGAATCAAGCATTTTTACGCCTGACTTGCTATAATCTAATGCAAAACTATTAGTGATGCACAATAAGTATGCTACAATCAAAAAAAACAGTTTACTATATTTTTTAATATACCTATAAACAATAGAATTATTGCCAACTAATTTATTAATTATCATGAAAAACAATATTTTTTTACCTCTAATATTATTAAGCTGCTTAATTTTAACTTCTTGTGGACTAAAAAAGCCATTAGAAAAGCCCATTGTAGAAGATTGTTGCGGATGTAAATAATCCAACCTTTAATATCTTTTGAATGTTCGTCCTGGCATCACAACCTTAAACTCATAAGTTTTGATGCCACTATGAACACTAGTCAGAACATGGCTAACTTCTCCGCAATTATCTAAATCAACCATTGAGTTAGATAAATATAACTTAGTTTGTAATTGCCCAAGATCCAAATGCTCAACTCTAATGTTTACATTAGCAGTTTCACGACCAATTTTACTAGGGTATATAGTAATAAAATAGAATTCCCCTTTATTATTGGTAGTAGCCGTACCAGACCCGGTAAAACTTGATTTACTTACAAGATTTAGCATTTTTTTATTGATACGAGTACGAAGTGGTATATAGGGATATTTTCCATCACTTCCAACTTGCCATAAATATATTTTTGCATCTGATACTGGAACGCAATGCTGGTCTAACAATATACCCTTCACTATAATTTTTGTACCACGATAGACCGATTGTTGACCTGTGCTTCTAAGTAAGTTATTGGATGATTGAAACTCTAGCGGTTCATAATCATTTATTGTACTCTTAGTAATCTTACAGCAATTAAGCCTATTAGGATAATAGTTAGGTTCACTTGCTATAGCAATAGTAGAACACAAACAGATTAGAAATAATAACTTTTTCATGTTTTGCCACTTATGTTTAATTAATTATCATAGACAGCCTTCTAGGTGATACAACTAGACCTCTTGTATAACCTAATCTAATTGGTAATTTTGTTATCAAAACTCGTCTCCGTTTCTCGCGTACATCTCAGTACGCTGCGGTACTCGACTTTGTTTCTCCTAAAAATTCCTCAATTATCTTTAGGTTATGCAAGAGGTCTACTGTCGAAAGTTAGAAAAGGAAGTAGTTTTAGAGGTCATAGCATACCCTACAATTTTTATTCTATAAGTATTAAACAGCATAAAAACGTCATTGCGAGGAGCCGCTAAAAGCGGCGACGCGGCAATCCAAGAAAAAGTGAATAGAAATGGATTGCTTTGTCAGTCTGGCGACCTCATCGCAATGACGGGTTTGTATGGTAATTACCCTAAGTTTATATTTACATACAATCTTTAGTTATAATTTAGCTTTCTTTTCAACTTTCAACAGTTATGGTGTCATCCCAATAAAGGAAATTCTGACATGTTGATAAACATAATAAACTTACCTTACGCATAAACCCCATGACAATTTAAAAATTTCGGAAAAGTACAAAACGCTATTAGCGAGACCACTACGTGGTCGAAGCAATCCACATTCATTAGATTGCTTCAATGCTACTAAAGTAGCTTCTCGCAATGACGCCAAGCTATTTTCTATATGACTTTTAAATGCCATGCGTAAGGTGAGTAATAAATTTACATTTTGCAATAGAAAGCATATTAGGTATGATTAGATAAGTAAATAATTTTTGTGATAATTACCTACTTTAATGTTAGTAGTAAATTACAAAGATTCCGTAAATTGTACGATTTACGAAATCTTTGTATTGATAGTTTTGATCGAAAATTGAGAACGTTCGCTGAGCTGTGTCAGTATAGAATATCATAGTCTAAAATTCAACCTATCAGGGAAGAAAATATCTAGCTGGGAAACGGTTACCGCCCAATCTGGGATTGGCATATTCCACTTTGCTGTAATCTGTTTTATAGCACAAAAAACCAATTTGAACAAGGCATTTTCACTTG
>NZ_MWZE01000103.1 GCF_002259525.1 Rickettsia endosymbiont of Culicoides newsteadi
CTCATTCTTAGTTAATACTTTTTCTCTTAATTATTCAATAATTATTTCATTCCTATATCATTCCAGCGGAATGTGGGTATAAGTTTGTAAGCCAGCGAATTCCATCAGGGCTATAGGGTAAATTTAAAGTAATTTATTAACTATAAGCCGGATACATGACTGCATTCGATTTTTTTGCTGTTATATATTATTTTTTTCTTGCATTATCGGGTAGGTCCATACATGACTATAGAATAATATTACTAGTCGGCAAGGTTAAAATTATTGTTTTATAACTGTGGATTTTTTTTTGTTCTCTAAAGCCTTTGTTAATTTAGTTTCATCTAACGTTTTTATAGGGTCTAATATAGTACCCGATGTTTTTATTTTAAGATTTATAGGAGTATTTTGATTACTAGAGTCATTTAAATTAAGTTTTGAGTCTGCTATATAGAAAGATAATATTGAAGATAATGTCATGTCCCAATTATATACATTTACAGCTAATGATGCAGACCCACTAGTATATTTCGTATTAAATACTACATCTTTTATTGTAGCTATGCCATTTTTTAACTGAATGTTGCCACGCAAACTATCTAATTCAGTTTGCCCTTGATACATAGCATAGGCTAAATCTTCTTTTAAATATTTAAGATTATAATCTTTATTATTAACTTTTTCTATAAATGAATCAATGGAAAAGTTACTGATTTTAGCATTTTTTACGACAAACTCTGATTGAGTGCTAAGCTCATATAACAATTTTTTTAAACTATCACCATTAGTGGCGAGTGTTCCATTGATACTCATCCCCCCATAATTGTTTAGTAACCCTTTCGGAAAAATATTAGATAATTGAGCTAAATCAATAGAATTTAGGGCATAAACAAAGTTAAGAGTATATGGATCTAATAAAATATTACCTTCTGCTGCTAATTTACCAGAAAGTAAATTTGCTTCAAGGTTACTGATTTTAAATAAGGTATTGTTATTTGCTAAAGCAAATTTAATATTTTGTAATACTAGATCATTCTGCGTTATTTTTGATAACATGCCATCTAATTTTAACTCTATTTTTTCTAAATCAAATTCATTTAGTAATTTATTTCGTAGATTAAGTAAAGATTCAGCAGTTAAATAGTTAACATTAAGAGAACCATCATTTATTGTAACTTCTAATTGTGGTTTAATATTATTTGCTAACAAATTGGCACTAAGATTGATGTAATCACTATTGGTTCTTATATCAAGATTACTAATTTCAATATTACCTGGCGAAATATTTGCTAATATATATGCTTTCCCAAATGAATTATCTCCCATAATTATATCATTGATCGTGATATCAAAATTACCTAAATAATTAACTGTTCTAATGGGAATATATTTAGCTAAGTAGGATTCATCTTTCATATTTTCTGACAAACTTTTGACAAATTTTACCAATGGTGAAATTATTGGATAATCCTCTCTATTTAAATCTATCGAGGAAAAGTCAAGAATAGCTATAAAATGTGGCATAGAACCAATAAATCTAGCCGTAATATTACCGGTAACTTTAGTATTCTCAGTTTTTAGCATAAGATTTTGTAAATATACATCTATTAAAGTTAGTTTTAAATCTGAGGATAAAATAAAAGCTGTAGGCTTTTTACTAACTGCCTGTTGATAACCTAAAGTATTCAATACAGAATTAAGGTCATTATGTTGCAAGTAAATTGTGCCGTCAAATATACTTCTTACTGAGTTTTGAGTTACATTACCTACAAATTGAAAATTTCCTCCGGATTTTATTGTACCAGAAAAATCATTAACCACTAATACCCCTTTGTCTAAATTAAGCAAAATTTTAGTATTATTTAATACCTCATCGTTATTTAATATTATTTGATCAACTAAAATATTGGTGATAATTGATTTATTCTCAAAGAGAAACCTTAACCCAAAAATTGAATTGCTAAATTGTTTAATATTATTTGATGAGGTAATCAGTGATTTTGTATCTATCTTAGGAAAATGTAATTTTATTATACTAGTAACATCATCACTTTTATTCAAATATATTGAACCATTACCTGCTAGTGAATTAGAATCTATAATTATATTTTCTAGCTTAAGTAATTGGGGAGTAGGTAAAATATCAAATTTTATATTTATCTTTTCATTCGGATTAAATCTTCTAAACAAAGAATCTAAATCTGGTATAAGAATATGTAATATATCAGCTAAATGTTGTATTAGATATTCTGCTTTGCCATTTATCAGTTTAGAGTCTATATAGGTTTCTAACAGGTGAAAATTATAATCACTATTAGCAATAGTAAGGTCAAGATTTATTTGATTAGCATTTCTTTCAAAGAATCCGGATAATTTTCCTACATACCCCCCATTTCCCTTGAATGAAATTTTACTAGAAACAGGGTTGTTTTTAAATAGAGAGCAGTTATTTAAAGTAAGAATAGGTTGGTTATCTTTATTTAAAATAGTCAGATTTTTAACATCAAAATTTATATCTATTATACCATTTATTATCAATGAACTAACTATCCTATCATGGTTTATAATGTCAAAATCCTGCTCATCTGAATATATTGTGGCATTATTTATGGTTACAGCACTAATTTTTGGTCTAAGAATTAATAATGACCACGGAGCAAAGTAAATTTTTATATTTTCTAATTCTAGCCTTCCATCTTCTTTTATACGATCAATAGTCAAATAAGTTATAGGAAATTTAGTTATTTTTATGTTTTTTAGATTTTGAGGAGAAATTTTTAATTCATTGACAAAACTGTTACTGACAGAATTATAGTCAACAAAGTTTACAGCAACTAATATAGAGCATATTAACAATGAAATAGCAATGATAGTAGATATAATTATTTTTATTATCATAAAAGATTATCCAAGATCCAATATTACTAGGAGATTGTTAGAAATAACTAAAGTAATTATCCCCGATGGTCTCTTAGGTATATATCAAAAACGTTAAAAATAGAAACTATAGTCAATTGATAGGAAGTTGGTGACGTCGTCGCTCAATGCTCGCCTATTACTTATAGGCATCGCTCCATCGTTCCTAGCCCCAAATTCCCCTGAATTGACTATATATCACTGAATTTGGGATATAGCTAATCCGATTAAGAATTTAGCCATTGCGATCTGACGAAGAAGTTATCACCAATTTGCATACGTCCTCTCAAATTGCTGTATAAGCTTTTCCATATAACCGGCAGTTTATGCTTGTTCCTAATCCATTATCTGTACCAGTCTTCAAAGCTTATTAACAGCTGGATAAGTAAAAAGTAAAATATGAGTTAAATTAAGCATAAAATGAACAAGTATACTTACTTCAATTCTTTTCGTTACTTTATATATCCATCCATATAAAGCTCCAGCTACTGTAGCTAAAATTACGTATTTTAGCCCTCCTGGATAGTGCATCACTCCAAAGAAAAGTGCAGGTATTAGTATGGCTATATCCTTAGAATATTTATATTTTAACTGATTTAATGATTCTTGGAAAAATCCTCTAAATAATCCTTCCTCAGCAACGCATGTAAAAAATAAATTATTGATTACCCATATCCATAAATTTTGTGGTATCTTTGGTGCAAATTTGATGTACTCAAATGCAATAGATAACACTATTATTACTAATAGAATAATTGGTAATCTATAAAAAACTTGCAAGAGTAATATTTTCAGTTCGCTACAAGTAGATGCTAAATCTAAAGTTAAACCTATAATAATTAAACCGACAATTGTCTTATCTAAGTTTAAATATAGTGTAAACGGTAAAGCATCTGGAGTGAATTGTATTTTATCTAAAACTAATAAATTATCAAATCCTGGAATTAAATGCAGTTCTAACATTAATCCAAGTACGAACACTAAACTCCATAAGACATATTTCAATTTAGTAGAAGATTTATGATACGAAAATACTAAATAAAAAAACAACAAAATTGCTAAAATAGCAAACAGGCTTGCTATATTACTAACAAAAGATAAGACTAGAGAAATAGATAGAAATAATTGCCATGGTTTAAATTTGCCTTTCACAGGAAGCCATAATGATATAACACTAATTAGTAATGTTATATATGTAAGATATTTTAGCCACATATTTCATCTATAATTGATTTGGGGTAATGTTGCACAGCCTATAGCTAACCAGTTTACTGCATTTTCAATAGTTCATTGATTTTAGTAATAGATAGTCCAGTAATTTTCGCTACTTCTTCAATTGAGCTACCATTGTTTATCATCATTTTTATTAATTTAGCTTCGCCTCTAGCTTCTCCGATTCTAATACCATCCTGTACTCCGATTTTAATACCATCTTGCACTCCGATTTGAATCCCTTCTTCTTTCCATACTTGAGCTATACTAGGCATAAGTTCTTCTCCTTTTTCTTTAGTTAANATAGATAGTCCAGTAATTCTCGCTACTTCTTCAATAGAGCTACCATTGTTTATCATCATTTTTATTAATTTAGCTTCACCCTCGGCTCTACCTCTAGCTTCTCCGATTTGAATCCCTTCTTCTTTCCATACTTGAGCTATACTAGGCATAAGTTCTTCTCCTTTTTCTTTAGTTAAATTATTTTTTAGTATTTTTTCTAACTCTATTTTATCACTTTGCTCAATAAAGGTCAAAGTATAGCTCAATAGATTTCTTATGTGGTCATGACCTATTGTTATTTTACTCAATTTAGGCAAGAGATAAGAGATTTCTTGCCATCTTTTCAGTAATTGACGTTCGTGGATGTGCTTGAGGAAAAATAACAAAATCCCAGACCATACTTTTTCCTTAAGTTCTTCATCAGGAATATCATGTACATTAATAAGCTGACAATCATTTGTCCAAAAACCTCTGGCTAAATCTGGATGGCTAAATAAATTCCATATATTGAGCGATGCGTTATATTTCTTCTTGCCATTATAAAGTATTAGGGGATAAATTACTGGAAGGCGTTTAGCTTTAGGATTAGTAGTTAAATATAGATCACAAATATTAATCATATATTTAAATAACCTAAATGCCATCATTTTATCAACAGTACTTTGATGTTCCAATAGCAAAAAAATATAGCCATCCTGATCATTAAACTTAACAGAAAATAATACATCAGAAATAGTTTCAGAAAGGTCTGGCTCAATAAAACTATCTTTTTCTAATTTTACAGTTGTGCTATCGATTAAAGCCAACACATCTTTAGGCAAATGAGTTGCCAAAAACTCTTTAGCAACTATGGGATTCTCCATAGATTTGCGAAAGATTTCGTCATGTTTTGGCTTGTCTAGAGTCATAACTTACATATAAGAAAGAATTTTAGAGAGGTAGGTAACAACATTTTCTACTGTTAACTCTTCTGTTATTCCTGTTTTACGATCTTTTAATTCGACCACATCTTTCTCAGAGTTTTTGGAACCAATAATTATTTGGTACGGTGAACCTATAAGATCATGAGTGGCAAATTTTTTACCAGCTCTCTCATTTGTATCATCGTATAATACCTCTATTTTATTCGCTACAAACTGATCATATAGATTTTGTGATAGTTCATTGCATTTACTATCAAGTATATTCAAATTTAATATTGATACCATAAAAGGAGCAATATTTGGAGGCCATATAATCCCTTTATCATCATGACTTGATTCAATTATGGCGGCTAAAAGTCTTGAAATACCTATACCATATGAACTCATTTCCACTGGCACAAGACTCCCATCACTAGCATTTACTAGAGCCTTCATTGCTTTAGAATATTTTGTACCAAGATAAAAAATATGCCCAACCTCTATAGCCTTACTACTAGCAAGATTCTCTTCTGTTAACAAACATTTATCATGAACATGTTTTTCTTCTGCTACCGCATATAAGGATTGTAATTTTTCAATATCTAAATTTTCCTGATCTATTAAAGATAGAAATTTTTTGTCATAAAAAATAGTACTCTCACCATTAGTGGCAAGAATATGGAACTCATGGCTTAAATCCCCACCAATCTGACCATTATCAGCAAGTACTGGGATTACACGGAGTCCTATATCACGAAAAGTTTGCATATATGCTAGATACATCTGATTATAAGTTTTTATCGCACTTATTTGGTCTATATCAAAAGAATACGCATCTTTCATTAAGAACTCTCTACCACGCATCACCCCAAAGCGAGGTCTAATTTCATCCCTAAATTTCCACTGAATATGATATAAGTTTTTTGGCAAATCTTTATAGGACTTAATATTATTTCTAAAAATATCGGTAACCATATCTTCATTAGTAGGTCCAAATAATAACGTATTATCATGGCGATCCTGGAATTTTAACATTTCCTTACCGTAATTCTCAAATCTTCCAGATTCCATCCATAAAGATGCTGGTTGAATACAAGGCATTAATATTTCAATGGCACCTACTTTATTCATATTAAGTCGGACAATATTTTCAACATTTTTTAGGGCTTTTAATCCCATAGGCAACCAGCTATAAATTCCAGCAGATTGTTGTCTTATCATACCACTTCTAAGCATCAATCTGTGAGAAACTACTTGAGCCTCTACTGGCTCTTCCTTTAGCACGGGTAAAAAATATTTTGATAGTAACATAGCTCTTTCTTTGATTATTTTTTGGCAATAATATTTAGAAATTCATGACGATATTTCTGCTGCTCTAAATATATACCAGTATAATGCATAGTATTCATAATACTATCATTTTGCATAACACCTCTAAGAGTCATGCAACTATGTAATGCAGAAATCCTGACCGCAACACCCATAGGCTTAATATATTTCTGTAATGTTTCAGCAATTTGTACTGTCATTTTTTCTTGAATCTGTAGTCTTTTTGCAAAAACATCAACTATTCTGGCAAATTTACTGATACCTATTATACAATTATCTGGTATATAAGCTATATCAACCGTACCATTTATTGGTAACAAATGGTGTTCGCAAAAAGAATTAAACTTTATGTCTTTTAATAGAATGAAGTCCTGAAAGTTACCAGTCTCATAAAATTTAGTAGATAATATTTCTTCTACATTTTTATTGTATCCACAAAACATCTCTTGATAAGTTTTTATTACTCTATCAGGAGTTTTCGCTAACCCCTCTCTATTTGGATCCTCACCAATAAATCGCAATAAAGTTCTAACTGCCTCTTGGGCTTCTTCTATAGTAGGTTTTTTCAAGGTCATTATTTTTATTATACTAATTATTTCAATACACGTCAATTCGGGATAAGGTTATAATTTAGAGGAAAGTCGAAATTGCAATTTATGGAAGGTTTATTTTTCTTAAGAG
>NZ_MWZE01000104.1 GCF_002259525.1 Rickettsia endosymbiont of Culicoides newsteadi
ATTTTGGAGTATGACTCAATTACCGATTTTGATCCCTACTTCCCTACATTGTTACAAAAATTGTAGGGTACTATGGTAAAACTTGCATTCTTATAAAAATTTAATAAAAAAATAATGTTATGATAAGGGTAACACCTCCTCAAAAAATTATATCTTTTGCTGAAAATAAATCTGACCTAGATAAAATTGCTCAATTTATTAAGGACGATTGGGCAATAGTAAAATTAATGCCATATGGTAATTATTTTATTGGCGTCATGGAAAAGATGCAGCATGACAATACCATAAATGCCCAAGATCAAACTGTTTATATACCTCCAAGAAAAAAGATCATTTTTACTTAATTTTAAAGTGGCTTCTTGCAATGACGGTGTTATAGTCAATTCAGGGGAATTTGGGAATTTTGATCCCGCACCGAAGCAGGGATGACGCTAACTCTTTTGTCATTCCTGCGAAAGCGGGAATCTAGACCCCTGCTTACGCAGGGGTGACACTAAGCCACAACTGTTGAAAGTTATAAGGTAGAGCAAGTTTTAGATAGCTTTCCCGTCATTGCGAGACCACGTAGTGGTCGTGGCAATCCATTTTTGGTTACTTTTGTGTATTGCTTCGTCGACCTGCGGTCTTCCTCGCAATGACGACTTTTCTAGCGGGAATCTAGTATATAGTCAATTGATGAGAAGTTGGGGACGTTGTCGCTCAATGCTCGCCTATTACTTATAGGCGTCGCTCCATCGCTCCTAGCCCCAAATTCTCCTGAATTGACTATAACTGCTCTATATCGTTAATAGAGACTTCTTGTTGATCAAAACCCTCAGGAGGGCTAGCAGCATCTTGCTTATTAATTCTTGCGTAATCCTGTGCTTCAGATTCTGACCTTGCGACAATTACTGTTATATTTGTGCTAAGATCAGCATGTAACCTAACCTCTACGACAAAGGCACCGGTTGATTTTATCGGCTTCTTAAGAATAATATTTAAATGTGATATTGACTGTGAAGAAGCCTTAGACAAACTTTCGGCAATTTCTTTATTATTCACTGACCCAAACAATCGGCCATCATCAGCAGACTGTCTAATAAATACTAATTCTTTATTACTTATAATAGTATTAATAGCTTCTGCCTCAGCTCTTATTTTTAGGTCTTTTCCCTCAAGATCATGTTTTTGAGTTTCTATGAGCTGTTTATTGAGTTCTGTTGCTCTAATTGCTAATTTTCTAGGGATAAGATAATTACGAGCAAAACCCCTTTTTACCTTAAGAATTTCTGCAATCTTCCCGAGCTTTCTTACGGGTTTAATTAAAATAACTTCCATTTTATTCCTCTGCTCAAACTTGAAACACAAAAGGCAATAATGCTAGAATTCTAGCAATTTTTATAGCATTTTTTAGTTTTCTTTGTTTTTTGGCACATACATTAGTGATTCGGCTAGGTAGCATTCTACCGCCTTCTGATACAAATTTTATTAACAAGTCAGGGTTCTTGTAATCAATTATTGGAGCATTAGCAACAGAAAGAGGGCAACCTTTACGTTTTCTAAAAAACACCCTTTTATTATTTTTATCAGCCATTTTAGTCATTGACTTAGAGTCAGTAGCATCATTTTCAAACATTTTAATCTTTTCCAATTTTATTACATTGAGTCTTTATTAATTGTTACATCCACTATTTCTTCATGATCTAAACTTTTGCTTCTTAGAATCGGTGAAGGTTCAGTGCTTATTGAGTCAACATTTATATTAATAAACCTAATAATATTTTCGCTTAGCTTCATTTTCCTTTCCATTTCAGTTATTACTGAAAAGTCAGTTTTAAGCCCCATAAAAACATAATGTCCTTTTTTGTTATTACCAATCTTATAGGCTAAACTTCTTAAACCCCAATATTCAGTTTTAACAACTTCACCATTACTATTTTCAACAATTTTAGTAAAATCATCGGTAATTTTATCTACATCAGCAGACGAAATATCTTGCCGTATGATAAAAACTGATTCGTAAAAAGCCATATATAAGAATCTCCAGCTACAAAATAAAGTTATTTATAACAACAAAAAACATTTAATTCAAGTGTTATCTTTACTACAAGGCATAATTAATGAATCTCTAAAATATCTCTAATAATTGCATAATTACAACCGTTTTCTACGGTCTGTAAACAAATAATTAAATTAGTAGACTTATGTTAATAAATTTAGTAGAAATTTATTAATTAATTCGATAATATTGCGCTTTAAAAAGTTAAGTTTAATAATCATTACAATAATTTACAATAATGTAACATTAGACTCTTGCATAACTAAAGGATACTCTTTTGCTTTAGAATTGGTTTCACAAAACTTTGGATATTGATGTACTTATGCTTAATAGCTGTATACGTTGTCTTAACTCCACCTTTTGTTTATGCTCCAATTTTTCAAACCATTTGGATAGACAATACAAGAATTTAGTTATGCCTAAAATCTTCATTTAATTAAGTATTAGCATGTTTGATAAATTACCACCGAGAATTCTTGTTATAGAATCAACTAAAAGCGTCAACGCTTCTCTGTCTAACGTCATGGAGAGAGCGTGGTTTAACCTTATTAAGACTAATACAGTAGAAAAAGCAATAGTTCTTTCTGCTATTAATCCTCCTGATATAATTATTATTGACTCGATAGTACAAGATAAACTTGCTACAGAGATAGCAAGTAAAATAAGAGAAATTGATGATTTAGTGAGAGTTCCAATAATTTTTTTGTTACATCCAGGAGAATCTCTGTCTGGCTACGCTTTAGAAGATAGCAACTTTGTTGCTTGTCTCATTAAACCATTCACATCAGATCAATTAATGCTCTTAATAAGATCTTTATTAAGACGCTCTAATTTAATTCTACAAGATAAAGTTATAAAGTATAAAGAAGTAAGTATGGATCTTACCACTTATAAAGTAACTAATAACGGCAGGGTAATTCGTTTAGGACCAACAGAATTTAAGATTTTACAACTTTTCATAAAATCCCCTAAAGTAATATTTTCTCGTCAAGATATTGTAAACAAAGTGTGGGGAAAGGATGCGGTTATTGACTTACGTACTATTGATGTACATATAAATAGAATAAGAGCATCTCTAAATAACAAAAACTCTGAAGTATTTATAAAAACTGTTCGTTCCACAGGGTATTGCCTTGATTTACCAGATATTCAAGATTAAAGTAAGAAATTATCAAAAATTTCTTATATAATTCTTGCAAAAGATATACAACTTGCAATTTTAAAAATTTGGTGTAATATTCTGAATATTTTAATATATAAAGTACAAACCAATAGATTAGTTGTTATGAAATCAGATAAAATTAAAAGCACCCTCATTATACCATTATACATTATTATATTAATTATTGCAATACCGGTATTAAGCGAGACTATTTATACTCCCTCACTTCCTAGCTTAGCCAAAGATTTAGCAATTAGTGCTAATTTAGCTGAATATACCCTTACTATTTATTTGTTTGGTTTTGCTGTTGGGATGTTACTATGGGGTAACTTATCTGATTCTTATGGACGTAAGACTTGTCTACTTATAGGATTTTTGATTTATGCCTTATCATGCTACATTTGTTATCTATCAGATAATATAAATATGTTACTAGTTGCAAGATTTATGCAAGCTTTTGGGGCTAGTGTTGGGTCAGTATTAGGACAAACCATAGTTAGAGAAGCAATAAAACCGCAAGATCGTGGCAGGATATTCTCAACTATAAGTATTGCTATGGCTTTTGCTCCTGCTATAGGGTCAATGATCGGTAGTTTGGTAATAAAATTTTATCATTGGTCAGCTGTATTTCTTGTATTAATCGTAATGGCAATATTAATTATGTTGTTAGTATCAGCTAAACTTCCAGAAACTAACCAAAATCTAGAGGCTAAACGCTCGATTATTATATTGTATCAAGAATGTTTTAATAAAATGATCAGAGATATAAGATTGCTCGGTTTCGTATTTTTAATTGGAGCAGTAAATGGTATTGGATTTGGCTATTTTGCTGAAGCACCTTTTTATTTTATCTCAGGACTAAATATGGCAGCTTCATCATTTGGTATGATAGCATTATTTTTATGTATTCCTTCAATTTTAGGTGGGATTATATCTAAAAGGATGCACAAATTACGTCAATTCGGGATAAGGGATAAGAAAAAATAAAGGAGATATAGGAGTTGCAAGGAGTTAATGCCTGTGATAAATGTTTTTTT
>NZ_MWZE01000105.1 GCF_002259525.1 Rickettsia endosymbiont of Culicoides newsteadi
TTGATTGTCTCTATGACAATTTTTGATTTCTCCTCAGCACTATATTGCCTTACTTGTTTTTTCATCTCTAGCTCTCCTTTTTTGCTAAAGAATTCTATCTCATTTCTTCTATTTTTGTGTCCAAAATATGGAGACCATTATAGTTTAGTTTCCTGTCGGCATTATTTAACTGCTGTTGCACATTTCTTAGTAACATATCAACAAGCGTATCTTGCCAAATTTTGTAATAATGGTCAATAAATGCAACAAGATACAAATACCTCTTATTTGGCTCTACAATATCGGTGATTTGTGTTACTTTTGCTTTAACTATCCACCCAGCATAATATTTGGTCGCATCTACTGATAAAAATTACTTGAATTTGTGGTAGGAATAATATAACTTACTTTAGTTAATAAGTTATTTAATAATATTGAAGCTTATAAAAATTAGTCAAGTATATGAAATGAAAGGAAGATAATGGATAATTTACACCAAGAGTTAAATAATTTAAAAATAACTCAGGTTAAAAAATCAAAAATTTATGACTTTTTAAATTCTATAACAATGGTAGATATTAGTGACAAAATTCTTATAGATGTAATACCCAATGAACAAGAAGGTACCAAAATAGTAACATTAGGGCGTCCCCCTGTTTTGGGTAGTTCAAAAAAACAAATGCGGCATGTGACTCCATACACTTTTGTAGATCATTTAGTAAAAACAAAAATTTCAGGTTTAAAGGTTTCACAATCAGACAGTTTGCAAGATCTTGCAAAACCTTTGAAGATATTTGTATCAGATCAACTAGGATTAAGTTTAGGTGATACGGATTATCAAAGCCTACAACAACAATTAAAAACTAATAAAGATGTTTATCATATCAAAATAAAAAATACAAAAAGAGCAGGATATAAATATTTAATAGATGACGAAAAAGTAGTCAAAACTATACGAGATAAAAAATTCTTTAGTCAAGTTAAAATAAAGGACTTTGAGACTAATTATACGAAAAACATCCAAAAGTTTATTGACTATTCTGTAGATATCTTACAACAAGCAATTAAAGATGAAAATACTATCTGTATTTCTTGTGAAGCTATAGGCAGACTTACGCTCACAATATTTAACCAAAGAATTTACACAGCTTTTCCTGAAGAGGGAAATACTGTACCTTATGAAATTCGTTTATATGATACTGTAGCCGGAGCCAAAGATCCTAAAAACTCAAATTTTCAAGTTCTAACACAGGATGAGGTAGTAGAGCTACAAGATATATATACAAAGAATCCTAAAATAAGAATTGTTAATAACGAAGGTGATAAAATTAAAAAAGTTATCAGTGCCCTAGAAGTAATTAATACCATTATTACATTATGTAATCGTGATGTAAATGAATCAATTATTGAGACTCAGATAAATGAATATAAGAAATATGATTCAATAATCAAGATTAAAAAAGAATCCCCATTGTTATTAGAGAAATATAATCAAGAATTCACTACAGATGATATAGATGAACTTGTAACTCAAGGAGAAATTCTAGAGAGAGACCCCCTTTATTATCATATAGCAAAACATTTATATTATGCCTTTGATTTCAAGTCCTTGGAAGATAAAGTACTTGTACCAAAAAATTTATCAGATCGTAATATAACTCATGTAATCAAGGTATTTCCTTCAGCAGAAGGAGACATGCAAACAACTTACTGTATTAAAGATGGTGATAAATATAGAGAAGATCAAATGAACAGTGCAGTAGGTTATAATAAGAAAGCTGTATTCCGCACAGAGGAACTAGATCAATTGCTACTTATAAAAAAAGTCATAGATCATGTTTATATATCTGTACTACTGTTTTCTTCATTTATAGTTGGATTTAAAAATAGTGATGTAAATTATCCTAAAGCTATATTAGACGCTTTCTCTGAATTAATAGCACTAGATTACTCCATGGATGAAGATTCCAAAAATGATTTCTTAAACAATATTGATGTAGAATCAAATCAAATAAAAATCTTTCAAGATCTTAGTGCGGCAAATACTTCATTATTTACTACCAGTGGAGAAGTAGAATCAGCAGCATTATACGGAGAGGATATTGATTTTTTTAATTAATAAGTAACTATTTATATAATAACTTTAACGAGATTTATCATGAAAAAAAAATTCGAATATATATCTGCAAAGGAAGGGTTTATTCACTTTTTGTTCGAGTCAACAAATACAGGTACGTTAGATAAAATTACAAGTTGGGTACAGAAACACTTAATTGATAAAAATCCTGATATTAGTAAAGAAGAAAAAAGTGCTTTTTTTGAAGCAGAAAAAGGAGTATTAGAAGGGTTCCTTAGAAAAGGTGAAATACGTAAATTTCAAGATTTACTCGAAGTATTTAATGACTTTACTAAAGATAATAGTAATTTTAAAAAATTAGAATTTAAAGTATTTACTGATGCCCTTAAAGGGAGTAAAGAATTTGTTGTAAAACATGGTGAATATCATGATACTATAAAAAGTATACTAGACTCATTTGGTACTATACATGAAGAAAATCAGGAGTTAACAACTAGATTTGAAGAAGTAATTTCTTTACTGGGTGAATTAAGTTCAAGTAGTCACTTATTAGATTTAGATGAGGGAAGTAGTACATCTGGATAATGCATACAGCATTAAGATGATCTAACTTCAATGTGTATGATTAATACGACATAATTACAATTAATAAAAGCTAAAGGTACATATAAACTGATAAAAATTGTACCCAGGTAGGTTAGTGTGACAGGGAAAGTCATCTGATAAAATTTCGAGTTTTGTCATACTACTCACTATTCCAGAAACATGTGTTTTTGATATCCCAAAATAAAGTTTCTCCTGAAATATTTAAAAAATTGCTTAAAAGTGAAATCATTATCTATGTTAGATCAAGGGCTTCAGTATACAAAGTAACCAAATACACATACCTAGAAATCTGTGTAACGTGTACAATTAAATTGCGTTATTTGTGCATAATTATTTTGCACTATTACAGAATAAATTAGAATTATGGTGATTAGGTAATTTGCAGAAATTGGCTAGGTTGACAACGATTTAATATGCCCTAAATTAGCCCAAGTAAGAATTTTCCTGACTTCGGAAAATAGTTAAAGATAAGTGTATAGAAAAAGCAGGAGAAAAAAGGTTTTGTTAATTAGAGGGCGTTTGTTGTGCCTCCATATATTTTTATTATTGACATACAATATTTTAATAGGGGATGTAACGGATAACCTCTTTTTTTTCCGAAAAAGCTATGTATCCGGTATAAGAATAAGGGATTAAGGCTCTTGATTTGAAGAACACTTAATCATTAGATATAGATACATACCTATAAAAAGTAGCTCTCGAAATACTTAACATTTTACAGATATTATTGATGCTCATATTATGATTCTTATGCATTTTTTTTGCAGTTAACACTTTAGGGTCGGAACCAATTATTTTCTTCCTCCTTTTTTTCCTCTAATTCTTGCTGCATTTAAGCCAGCTTTTGTTCTTTCTTGTATTAATTTTCTTTCGAATTGTGCAAGTGAAGAAAAAATATTGAATACTAACTCTCCTGATGCAGTAGTAGTATCAATATCTCCGTCACACAATGATTTAAAACTTACACCTCTAGTTTTTAAATCCTCTATTAGGAGTTCTGACGTAGAACCCCAGATTTTTTTGATTTCAAGAAATTGAGATTTTTGCTTCTCGTTTTTCAATATATTCTTTAAGTGATAAATATTTGCCATATTCAAGATGGGTAGAAATAATTTTATGTAATGGCACGCCAAGTCTATACAAATGAAAGATTTTTTCTTGATCGTTATCGTACATTGATTTTTGTAATGTTCCTTTAGGTTTACCAAGTTTAATGCCTTTTGCTACCCTAGCACGCAGACCTTCTTTGGTCCGTTCTGAGATAAAATCACGTTCCAGTTCTGCTGTCATAGAGAATACGGTGATTAAAACTTTGTTGGTAACATTATTTTTGTCTTTGGGATTTAAGTTTAGGTTTTGCTTGATGAGAACAAGCCTCGACTGTTTCTCTTGTGTAATTGTTTCAACAATATTCAAGGTTTCTTTGATTGAACGTCCCAAACGTGATAATTCAGATGCGATTACAATATCTTTAGGTGACAATTTTTCCAATAAGGGGTTCTAGGGGGTAATCCCAGAAATTTTTGATTTGAGAGAAAGCAGAGTTTTTGTCAAAATATAAAAATTTTTAT
>NZ_MWZE01000106.1 GCF_002259525.1 Rickettsia endosymbiont of Culicoides newsteadi
CTCTTAAGAAAAATAAACCTTCCATAAATTGCAATTTCGACTTTCCTCTAAATTATAACCTTATCCCGAATTGACGTTAAATTATAGCTGTATAGATGGAAGGAAAATAAATATACGGTATTTGAATAAGGGAGCTAATACTTTAGCGATTATTCCAATTGCAGAAGAAAATCAAATTTTAATTTTTACTGGTAGGGTATCAGCCAGTGGAGTACTATATGGGGCAAATCAATATGAATGGCATACAAAAAATAAAACAGCTATACTCCGTAATATAAACACTGATAGTACAGTATTTTGTGATGAAATAGAATAATATAACTGAGTTTATAGCTGTATGCTAATATCAGGCTGTAATTTGATTTTTCTTTTATAATCTTTCTCAAAACGCTTTACCATCAAATAGGCTAATATCACAAAGAAAATAAGATATATCATGGGGAATAATTTAAAGTTTAGATATCTCATTAATACTAGACATACATAATTTGCACTGCCAGACATCAACATTGCCCCCATAGTATGACCAAGACTTATTGCCCGGTAGCGATCATTAACAGCAAAAGCTTTTATCATAGTACCATGGGCAAGAGCATTGAAAGGGGCAACAAAACATGCAAGCATTAAACAAGAACCTAAAGCCAAATTAACCATTTGATAATTAACCGAAATAATAAATAATAAACTAGCTACAAGTGTACCAAATAGACTGATCTTAAACACTATCATTTGATTAAATCGATCAGCAAATAAGCCAGAAATAGGCATAGCAATTGCAAAACACACAGTTATCAGAACTGAAAAAACACTCATAATGAAACTAGTTTGTGGTAGAATCATAGGCAAATATTGTTTCATAAACATAATGGATAGTTGATAAGTCACACCAAATCCACCAGCAAGAAATACTACCATCAAAATAATCCGCCACTGTTTGTTAACTAAAGTAGCTAGGCTTTGAACCCTTATTCCATTTGCTTGATTTTTCTTAAATTCCGGTGTTTCATCTAATTTACGACGGAAATATAGAGTAACTAAAGCTAAAGGTAAACTAATTAAGAAAGGAATACGCCAACCCCAATCTGGAAAAATATGGGAACTAAAAAAATTGGTTGCCCCAATTCCTAGTAATAAGCCTAAAACTCCAGTACAACGAGTTATCGCCGAAGCGGTATATCGATATTTCTCCCCTAAATGTTCGATAACATAAATAGCTGCTCCGTCATATTCTCCAGCTACAAAAATACCTTGCGTAATACGACACAAAACCAGAATTACCGTACTCCAAACCCCAATAGACGAGTAGTCTGGCAAACATCCTATAATCATAGTAGGTATCACAATTCCTATTATAGTAATAGTTAACGCCGTCTTACGCCCATAAATATCCCCTATACGTCCAAAAATTAGCGAACCAATAGGTTTTGAGAGATATGCCATCGCATAAACAGCAAAAGCATTTATTAGACTAGTTATATAATCAGTATTTGGAAAGAATTTTGCTGCAATAATGCCAGCAGAAAAACCGTATAAACTATAGTCGTAATATTCAATGATTGTTCCTAGGAATGCTCCGATAATTTTATTTTTTGTTTTTTCTTTCACTTTTCATCTTATTTAAGCTCCTTCAGCTAGCAATTTATTTCTGACTGAAGGAGATAAGTTAATATTAAGCTCCTTTAAAGCTTTTTCATCAATATAATCAGGAGCATTCATCAATAAATCTTCCGCCTGTTGATTTAGTGGAAAAGCTATCACCTCTCTAATATTGGTTGAATCGGTTAATAACATAACGATTCTATCTATGCCAGGGGCTATTCCACCATGTGGTGGAGCACCAAATTTAAACGCTCTGATCATTCCGCCAAATCTTTTATCAACAATTTCTGGAGGGTATCCAGCAATCTCAAAAGCTTTATACATTATTTCTGGTTTATGATTTCTAATTGCTCCACTAGATAATTCAATACCATTACAAACAATATCATATTGATATGCTTTAATGGCAAGTAGATCATCTACTGTTTTAGCTGATTCTAATATCTCCATACCACCTTGGGGCATAGAAAATGGATTATGGCTAAAATCTATTTTTTTAGTTTGCTCATTTAATTCATAAAATGGGAAATCTATTATCCAACAAAACTCAAAACAATCTTTTTTAAGTAAAGCTAAATCCTCGCCTAATTTAGTTCGAATCTTACCAGCAAGTTTAGAGGCTTTATCAACTTTATCACAGGTAAAGAAGACAGTGTCACCATTTTGTAGATTTGCTAAAGACTTTAAATTTAATAGTTGCTCCTCTGTTAAAAATTTAACAATAGGCCCTTTAACTTGTCCATCTTCTAGAAACTGGATGTAACCAAGCCCACTTGCCCCCTCGGAAATTGCAAATTCTGCCATTTTGTCAAAGAAGCTTCTCGGTAAAGTAGAAGTTTTAGGAGCTGGTACCGCTCTTACAACAGAGCCATTTTTTATATTTTCTTTAAAAATAGCAAAATTAGATTCTCTAAATAATTCGGTAACATCGGCAATGATTAGAGGATTTCTAAGGTCTGGCTTATCAGTACCATATTTTAACATTGCTTCTTCATATGGAATTTGGACAAAAGGGGTATTTGATACTGTCTTATCAGAAAATTTGCTAAATATTTCATACATCACCGGTTCAATAGTATTAAATATATCTTCCTGCGTAACAAAAGACATTTCTATATCCAATTGATAAAATTCACCTGGCGATCTATCAGCTCTTGCATCCTCATCTCTAAAACAAGGAGCTATCTGAAAATAACGATCAAATCCTGATACCATAAGCAATTGTTTGAATTGCTGAGGAGCTTGCGGTAAAGCATAAAATTTCCCAGGGTGTAATCGGCTGGGTACTAAGAAGTCCCTAGCCCCTTCTGGTGAACTGGCAGTTAAGATTGGTGTTTGAAATTCAGTAAAACCACCCTGCGTCATAATCTGACGTAGATGAGCAATAATTTGCGATCTTAGCATAATGCTATTATGCAACTTTTCACGCCTAAGATCTAGGAAACGATATTTTAGCCTAGTTTCTTCGGGAGAAATTTGTTCAGAATTCACCAATAATGGTAAAGCTTCGGCATTAGACTCAATTATAAACTCACTTACCAATATTTCAATTTTACCGGTCGTTAATGAATCATTTATTGTGTCATCAAGCCTTGCTACCACTTTCCCGACAATAGTTATAACCGATTCATACCTTAACCGACTAGCAGCATCCATTAAACTTGGGTCTTGATCAGTAAATACTAATTGGCTGATACCAAAATGATCCCTAAGATCAATAAATACCAAATTACCATGATCCCTTCTTCTATGTACCCAGCCAGATAATTTTACTCTTTTTCCGACATCACTCAATCGCAATTCATTACAATTATGCGTTCTATATTTATGCATTTTACTCAACATATTTATTCTGTTTCTATACTCAAGCGATCTAAGTATATAGATATATAAAATATATCCACATTAGGCAATAGGCTTTTTATTAAATTCCATCCTTCCTATATAATAATATATCATAAAAATCAACTACACTAATACTTGAAATCAAGTTTTTTTGCAAAATGGGCTGGAATGACAAATTACAACTTAGTGTCACCCCTGCTTTGGTGCGGGGTCTAGATTCCCGCCTACTCACATAAGCGTTAGTTTAAGAAAACAATAATTGAAAAACTGTCATTGCGAGCTGATATATCCCCACGAAATTAAGCATGACAAAGCTCCGTCTTTATAGTAGATGCAAGGGGTTCTACCAATGGTTTTATGGCATGCAAATAATTAAATTCAATAATAAATTTCCCAAGAGTACAATACGAAATCATTTAATACTGTTTTTACATCCATAACCTACTATCTCCATCATCATTAAATAATGATGATATTCTATCAATTCTTGCTATTTTGCAACAATTTCGTGGGGATATATCAGATTGCGAGGAGACCTTAGGTCGACGAAGCAATCCACAAAAGTAACCAAAGATGGATTGCCACGACCTACTTGCGTGGTCTCGCAATGACAGA
>NZ_MWZE01000107.1 GCF_002259525.1 Rickettsia endosymbiont of Culicoides newsteadi
TTCCTATATCTTTAGCCTTACATATAAGGTTTATTTGTAAAGATTATAGGTTTTTACTTTACAAGTTTATAAAATATTGCTATGCAGTTAGCAATTATATCCAGAGTAAGAAAATTGGATTAAACTACTAGAAATTATTTAGAATAATTTAATATTAATTAAATTTATGAGGTAAATGATTATGGCTACACTTAAAGAAATTATCGAAGCCCTGCAAGTAGGCGATAATCCTAAAAAAATACATTTGAGATTCAGCCAGATAGGAGATGAGGAGGCGAAGGATTAGCCCAAGCCTTACAAAATAATAAAACTGTGACAAAAATAGATTTGGGTGCCAACCAGATAGGTGATGAGGGGGTGAAGGCACTAGCACAAGCCTTACAAAACAATAACACTGTGACGACAATAAATTTGGATAACAACCAGATAGGCAATGAGGGGGCGAAAGAACTAGCACAAGCCTTAAATCATAATAAAACTGTGACAACAATAAGGTTGGGTGCCAACCAGATAGGCAATGAGGGCGCGAAGGCACTAGTCCTCGCCTTAGAGAAAAATTATACTGTAATGCAACTAAGTTTAAATAACAACAATATAAGCGATAATTTAGTTAACCAAATATATGATATTATAGGTGTAAACAAAAATACAAGTAATCTTGCCCCTTCAGTGACAAGCATAGAATTTAAGCACAACAAGAATCAGATAGGATATAAGGAAGCAAATGCAATAGCCAAAGTCTTAGATAACAATAAAACTGTGACGACAATATATTCGGAAAATCAGATAGGCGATGCGGGGGCGAAGACGATAGCACAAGCCTTACAAAACAATAGCACTGCGACGACACTAGCGTTACGATGCTGCCAGATAGGCGATGAGGGGGCGATAGCACTAGCACAAGCCTTACAACAAAATAATAAAACTTTGGAAACGCTAGATTTGTGGGGCAACAATATAGGCAATAAGGGGCCGAAGGCATTAGTCCAAGCCTTACAAAATAATAAAACTTTGAAAAAGCTAGATTTGAGGTGGAACTGGGTAAGCGATGAGTTATTAAAGGATATAAATAAACTATTAGAGATAAACCAATTACAAGCAGAAGAATTATCTAAGAAGATCGAACAAGGAGTAGATTCTGTACAAGAAAAATTGGTTTCTGAAGATAATATAAAAGCAGAAGAGAAACAAAAAAACCTCGAAATAATACAACAATCAAAGTGTGAGACACTAGAGCTTGTTATGGTACTAAAATTACAGAAAATGCAACAATCACAACAAATAGAACATAGTTCAGGAACAAAAATTATTAGTAATCATAATCTTAAGTTGTTATTGTCTAACGTAAGTAATTCCGCTGAATTGTATGAAGCATTAGAGAGTTTGTTAATTGGAGATATTGAGCCTCTATCAGAAGGGGTTTAGGAATTTATTACAAAAATCTAAAGAAACATTAAACTGATTGTTATTATTTAGGTTTTTGTATTTATTAGAGATTAGTGTTAAACCATAGACAATTTGCCCAATTTTTTGTTGTGGATATCTAGTACTACAGTTGTAGTTTAGATGTGGTTTGATAGTGATATAAAAGAGCTAGATATTGGTGTTTGCGTCGCCAAATGGAGGAAGCAAGTATAAATTCTTTTGTTAGTAACAACGACTGCTCTATGATACTGCTCTATGATAAAGTAATAAAATTTTCTGATCTCTTGAACCGTATAATTTATTATTTTTTCCGTTTTTTTTTAAATTCTTCCAATGAGTCCCCTGTAGCTGCCGGCATTAGTTGAACTCTGGTTATCACTAATATTCCCAAGGCAATCATTGATAATGTTACATGACGGTACCAACCATTCTTTGTTCTAACTTCATATTGATCAAGCCCTGTTTCTCCCTTAGCCATCTCAAAACATTCTTCTATCGACCAGCGACTACCCGCTACATCAATCATCTCTTCTAATAATTTATCTAGCTGGCAAAAAACTGTATAGAAGGCCAGCTCATTGATATTGCTCTTACTACGCCTGATTAATAAAAATCTTGCAAATCCTTTCTCACATTTTTCTGATCGTTTAATCAATGCCCAATCATATATTCTCTCCCCTTTACTACCATAACCACAGCTTGCTCTATGCCACTCTAAATTAGCGAACTTCTTAGACCAATCTTCCGCTTTAAATTTGACTAACCCTACTCGCATTATTGTATTTCTTGGCACAGCAAGAACATAAGATTGCTTACGGTTCTCAAGGTTGATTATGAATTCACCATCTCTACCATATCCTTCATCTGCAGTTACCCAGGAAACTCTATGACCATTGTCAATAAATCTATTGTAACATTTTGAAGCTAATTGTGGTTTAGTATAAAATTCTGCATTTTCTTCGATACCAGCTTCCTTGCAACGCTCTTTGTTTTCTATCCAATTATTTGGAATGTATAATTCTCGATCAATTAACGCATGACCCTTTTTTGTCTTATACCCACCGAAAACACCAACTTGACTATTCTCAACTCTACCAGCTGTACCGCTATATTGACGTTTAACTCCAGCTGATTTTGTTCCCTTCTTTAAAAAACCAGTATCATCTACTACAAATATTCCACCTTCTCCTAATTCTGAAATCAACAGTTGTTGATTAGCGTCTCGAGCTCCATCTTCATCAAAACTACCACGATTCAACATATTTTGGAAAGGGTATGGATTAACATTACCCACAGTTTGAGCTATTTGCCAACTATTTTTACGGTCTACTCTACATAGTAATCCTTTGATGTAATTTAATCCTGTTTTCCATCCTTGGCTACGAGAAAAATAATTACTAAAATTTCTCCACCTATCAACTAATTGCTGTTCTAAATCATTTATTTCTATTTCCATACTTATTATAACACCAATTTACTCTTTTTCTCTTCTTATCCTACTCTATTTTTATTATTAATTCAATCTACAACTGTAGTACTAATTTGCATTATTATAGCAGCAAAGTTTTTGATGAAATAGCAGAAAAATGGCAAGAAGTCAGGAGTTTTGAAGAAAATACCGATTTACAACATGGGAGAATAGAGAGAAGAAAAATTGAGGTAATTGATATGCCATTTGAATATCTGAACGGCTTTCGACACATCAAACAAATATGTAAAATTAGCCGAGACTTGTTATCATAAACACATTCTCTTATTCATAGCTAAAACTTTTAGCAAATCTAGAAATAGATTTTAAATTATTTCTAATACTTTTAATAAACCTACTGCTATAAGTTTTATAACCACTCGCTGCACTATATCTCTTACCACGAGCTTTTCTAAAATCTTTGACTTTTTCTAGAGATAAAGATATGCTCATAATGCTCCGTTATTTATAGTTGAAAAATCTTTAACGGAGTACTTATACTATTATCATCTATTATATTCTAGATTTTTCTTTACTTTCATCTAATTTTTTAAAAATTTTTAATCGTTCTACATATTAGCCAGAAATAATTAACGTTCAGGCTACAATCCTTGCAATATAATCATTACAACGGCAAAATATTATCCAAACTTTTCAAGCTTAGACCAAATATTCTTACTACAATTCTATCACTTTCCCTTCTAAACCCAAGCTAATATTAGATTATAACTCCAGCAGATATTTGATCTTTAGTTGCGACTTTTAAATCGCCCTGACCAAAAATAGCAATAATTATTGCTATTATATTATTTTATGATAATCTAAAATAACAAAATAATTTGTTAGACAGGGGTAGGAATGTGCGATAGAATTCAATTAAGCTTCTAATCTATTTTTTAGGAATCAGCACTGATATGCTATGAATTCAAGTCTATAATGAAAGAAACAACAAAAAATATGTATGGAATATTTAATTTGTTGAAGGAATTTCATATAATAATTTTCTCCTGATTTATTAATGAATTAAGTCACTAATTTGGTAAACACATTATGTTTCTAAAATCATTCTCTTCTCAGTTGAAAGATACTTTATTTAGTGGAACAAATATTAAATATAGGATTCAATCTTTTATTGAGCAACCATATGGTATCGAAGTAATATGCGAAGTAATAAATAAAGGTATAGATATAAGATTCAGTTTAAAAGAGCTTTTTATAGAGAATAAAGTACAATTCTTTAACTCTAGTGATATTTTATTATTATCTAAAATCTTTTCAGAAAAAGAATCGTACACACATGAAGTAAGTAGGAACAAGAAATATTACCATATTATAACTATTACATTTATAGTATGCCTAATATTGTCAAATATTGCAGAGATAAAACTATGTAATTTTTTTGGTTATTCTATTGGAGCAGGTACGTTAATTTTTCCATTATTATATATTCTTAATGATGTATTAACAGAGGTCTACGGATTTTTAGCTGGCAGAAGGACAATATGGTTAGCACTTTATTTTAATATAATATTTAGTATTTTTATATATATTATTGCTTTATTACCACCTTCGGAATATTGGCACGATCAACAAGCATTCGAAACAATTTTTTTTATGTCACCACGAATAGTTACAGCTTCGGTTTTTAGTTACTTTATTGGTGAATTAACTAATGCTGTAATAATATCATTATTAAAAATTAAATTTCAGGGGAGAATGTTTGCTTTTAGAGCAGTTTTTAGTACTTTTATTGGTGCATTGATAGAAAGTACGATGTTTGGTTATATTGCTTTTTCAGGGAGAATACCTTCATTGGAATTAATGAAAATGATATTTCTATTGACTATTATAAAAGTATTTTATGAAATACTAACTTTACCTTTAACAATTAAATTGGTAGAGTTTTTAAAAAGAGTCGATAATAGCAATGTTTTTGAAAAACCATCTTTTAACCAACTGATACCAAAGTTTTTTAAATGATTTTTAAGTATGAATATAAATAACTGTTACAATGACACTAGTAGATTATAGACGTAACGCTTCTCTGTATGCTGAATATTATTCTCGTTTAAGTATAACAGGAACACAATTTTTAGCATTTAGAGATATACCAAAATTAATAAATAAATATGTAACCGGCATAAATGTTCTAGATTATGGTAGTGGTGCAGGAAAATCATCATTATATTTAAAATCACTTGGTTTAAATGTTGATGGAGTTGATATTAATCAAGAAATGGTAAAACATGCCAAAAATTTGGATCCCAATGGTAAGTATAAAGTAATTAACAGTGCTGAAATACCTGTTGAAGACAATTATTATGATTTAGTATTTTCAAGTTGGGTATTAATGGAAATTAGTAATAAACAAGAACTACTTAAAATTACTCGAGAGATTGCTAGAGTATTAAAAGTTGATGGTACTTTTATAGTTATCCTGTGTAATAAGGACACGTATAATATAGATTGGTTATCAGAAAATACCCAATTTGAAGAAAATAAAAATTTAAGTAGCGGTTCCATAGTTAAAATTTTTTTTAAAGATATTAACTTAAGTATATATGACTATTTTTGGAGTGACGAAGATTATCGTGAAATAATAAGCAAGGCTGGTTTAAATATAGTGAGAACTCATAACCCAATCGGTAAAGATGAAGATGGATATGCTTGGGGCAAGGAAAAAGAACTATCGCCATGTACTATATATATAGCTAAAAAGTATGCATAATTTTAAGTATTATAAAAATCCAGTCTAGTTTGTACTAAATAAGCTAACACCCTAACATTATCCAATAACGGTTGAGGAGGAATGAGTGTATTAATAGATTGTGTGAAAATAATACTTTCTTCTACAAATAGTTTTTTAATAGTTAAGGACAACTTATCACTTGATAGCAAAACATATTTATTATCATAGATTTCTATATCAGGAACTGCTTTATCAAAAATCAATATAGTTCCAATTTTAAATAACGGTTCTGTTTTTTCATTGGCATATAAAGCAAAAGCCGTTTGTGGAATAAGATGTTCAGAAGAAATTAATAGTTGTTTATCATTTGGTTTTATTGAATATTGTGTACATAGGAATTTTGGAACTTCTCTCCATTGTAATACAGGTATCATCTTTAGATAGTTGGTACTGTTGATTTTGTTTATGGGTATATCTCCAATAAATTGAGATATGCTGATATTAAAATAATTAGATATTTTTAACAAAGTATCTAAAGTAGGATTACCGCAACCAGTGGATAGGTTATAAATAGGGGTGTAGGACAGCTCAAGTTTAGAGGCTAAATCAAGTACATTAATTGAGTAAATATCTAATAAATACTTTAAGTTACTAGATATTTGTTTTCTGTATTCTTCTAATAATTGTTTATTAATAGTGATCATTATTACAAAATTGTTATAGAAATTTTAGTTTTTTACCAACTGATATTGGATCAAAATATTATCTTGTTTATATAAAATGACGACAAATCATCAACTAGATTAACTTATGCAGGAAGTCTATCACCTTGCATAAAGTTACTGTTTTGTACATATTCCATATTATCAAGAATTCAGAACTTATACCAATTCACCATCAGAATAATATTATTGTAGTCATACTTCAAAACATTTAAGGGCTTTTATATTGTTAGTTTGATAGTGATTCTGTATTACTTAAATTTATTCAACAAATTACTCCAATTTTATATAACGTAGAACTTATTTAGGCTGTATAAGAATATTTTTATTAATTCTATACCTTACTATGTTTATATATCATTATTAAATAAAAATATAGTACTTTTGTAAAAATAAAAGATATGATATATTATATATAAATATACTGTGCAAACTACTAATTATCATGATTAATGGAATATTAAGATGACAACAATAAACCTTGACCAGATAAATATGGACAACCAGGATGATCCCTATGATACATCTGCTGAAGAAGGCAAGGAGATAAATGAAAACAAAAAGATTGATGAAATTAATGATATTGACAAACTTAAAGGTAAACTGCAGGAATTATCAGGCAGATTAATATCATTGAGTATTCAAACATCTAATACTAACAAAAGAATAGAAAGCTCCTTAAAAATGTTAACTACTCAACTATACGATATGCGGAAGAATATGGATTTCATCCGTGCTTACATTGAAGTAGGTATAGTTTGGGATGAAGACGATTGATTTGCTGTTTTATAGCCATTTTGCTTGATCTTGGTTAAATTATCAACTTAAACTACAACTGTAATACTAGGAGGCTGCCTGCGATAACTAATTAATTATATTTTGAGCTATTTTCCGGCGAGAATAAATATGATTTTTTTGAAATAGGTACCTATTTCAAAAAAATCATGTTTATTCACAGCCCAAAAGAGCCAAATATAGAATTACTTTAGTTACTCACCTTACCATGGCATCTAAAAGTCATATAGAAAATAGCTTGGCGTCATTGCAAGCTGATGTATCCCCACGAAATTGTTGCAAAATAACACGAGTTGCCAATTAATTGATTTTAGTAAACCCTAGACTTCACAAGGTTTGAAGAACATTTAATCAGGTCAAAAAATGCAATAAATTCTCAAAATTAGAAATTTTTTAAAATACATAGCGTTTTGATTATACTTTTCACGTGTCAAATAGTTCGTAAACTGCTTGACATCTAGGTTTTATGAGCTAACTTAATTGGCAACTTGCGTAAAATAGCAAGAATTTCGTAGGGATACATCAGATTGCAAGGAGGCATAGCCGACGAAGCAATAAAAGTAACCAAAAATGGATTGCTTCGACCATTACATGGTCTCGCAATGACGGAAAAGCTATCTAAAACCCTCTCCACCTTCTAACTTTCAACAATTGTGGTAGGGATATCCAGTACGATTAGATTAGTCATAGATTAGCATCCCACCTTTCATCAATTGGGTTAAGTATATCACCTTTAATTTCAGCCTTTCCCTTTAACATTCCAAGTAAAGATAGTTTTGTTTTATCTAATGGAACTATTTTTGCTATTGGTTTATCTCCTTTGGTAATAATAATTGATTGTTGGTTAGCCTGAAGTTTATCAATAATTTCAAGACAGTGTTCTTTAAATTGGCTAATTGCTATTTTATTAGACATAATAGATACTATATAATTATAATATAAATTATATAGTATCTTGACTGCATAATATAGTAAATTCATACAAGGTACAGCTAAACCCATTAGCTATAAATTTAATTCAGAAGAAACGATGAAAAAAAGTCAGCTTGGGCTACCACTTGAATACAAAAAATTACCTGAATATTTTGACGCCCATAATATAAATGATGATACAGATAAAATAAACGGTGTTATTGAAAACTTATTGAGAGAACGTAATGTCCAAACAGTTTTAGACCTTAAGTGCGGCACCGGCTCTCAAGTATTTTTTCTTGCAAAGCGTGGATATAAAATAACTGGTGCAGACTTCAATTCCGCTCTTCTGAAAATTGCAAGAGAAAAAGCTTATAATGAAAAAGTTGATGTCAAATTTATTGACGGTGACATGCGTACATTAAAGGCTGGGGCTTTTGATGCGGTTATTACCATCTTTAACGCAGTAGGTCATCTTACAAAAGTTGGGTTTGAGAAAGCAATGAGAAATATATACCAAAATTTAAATAACAACGGAATTTATATATTCGACATATTTAATTTGGATGCTATGACTGATAGTACTGTAATTGATATGGCAATGCAATTTCAAAAGAAAGTTAATAATACAAAGATATATTCAACTCAATGTTCTATAATTGATAGAGAAAACTCGTATCTCACATCCTACGACACTCATATGATTCAAAAGAATGCAGATAAGCCAAAAAGATTTTATAATAAATTTTCTTTGCAAATTTATACAGCAAAAGAACTCCAGGAAATGCTTACTATAAATGGCTTTGAGACTATAGCTCAATATGGAATTGACGGATCAGAATTTTTAAAAGATAGAACGATAAACATTCTTACAGTTGCAAAGAAAAAGTAATGGAGCATAGAAGTGCCTTAGCTAACTCAGATATAGTCAATTGATGAGAAGTTGGTGATTTCTTTAGGGTATGTCGTCACGAGATTGTGATTGCATAATTTTATGTGATTTGTTATTATAATTGTAGTAATAAAAATAGGCGATAAGAAGCAATGAGTTTAGCACATAGAAGACATGATATAAGCGATGAGCTTTGGAATAAGATAGAAAGTAATTTACCTGGTCAGAAAGGTTGTTGGGGAGGTATTGCAAGAGACAATAGAACTTTTATAAATGCAGTGATGTGGATATTT
>NZ_MWZE01000108.1 GCF_002259525.1 Rickettsia endosymbiont of Culicoides newsteadi
AGTAAATTTTACAAAAATCGTCTATAAAACTATATAATTCTGTGATATCTTTTTTCATGCCTGTGTTTATTTTTTTTTCCAAAAAAACATTTATCACAGACATTAACTCCTTGCAACTCCTATATCTCCTTTATTTTTTCTTATCCCTTATCCCGAATTGACGTGTGTAGGCACGTAGTTCGTCGACCTAAGGTCTCCTCGCAATGACGGTTTTTCAATTATTGTTTTCTTAAACCGATGCCTATGCGTATAGGCGGGAATTTATAATATCTCAAGGATTTTTAAATTATGAAAAATATTTTTTATACAAAATTTTGGCGTAAATATTATCCCATAATTTTATGTTTTGCTTTAATGTTTTTTCATTTTTTATCAGCCTATCCTGGTGGAATGACGGTTGATAGCTTTTCTCAATATGAACAAAGTATTAGTGGAAATTATTTTTCTCATCATCCACCTTTAATGTCAATGATATGGTCGTTACTCAATCATATCTATCAAGGGCCACAGATAATGCTATTATGGCATTTAGTATTGTTGTGGGGTGGGGTATTATTGCTTTTTTATGCTGATCGACAAAATAAATATAGATATCTTTATTTTGTAATACCATTTCTTCCAAATATATTAGCTCAATCCGGTGTAATTTGGAAAGATATAGGGTTTGGCTTAGGTAGTTTTTTTGTAATAGCTAGTTGTATTTTTTATAGCTATCATCAAAAACGACCATCTTATTTGGCAGCTATTGGATTGTTATTAGTTATTTTTTATATTGTTGGTGTTAAATTTCAAGCACAATTTATTGCCCCAATTTTAATTTTGTTTGTATTATCAGTTTCTCTTAAAGCTAACTGGTTTATTAGGATAATAGTAACTATTATTCTTTCTTTAGTAATAATAGAGGGTAATAATTATCTTGCTAAGCATTTTTCTACTGATAGTCATGCAAAACAATTACGCCAACTATTTGACATAGCAGGGGTGATTGTTGCAATAGATAATGATGATTTACTACCAGATTATGTCAAAGAAGATAAAAATTTATATAGTTTTGAAAAGCTTAAATCCCTCTATACACCGACTTTAGTTAATGCTTTAGTTTTTGGTGATGATCGAATTTATAATTCAACATCAGACCCTATAAAGCTACAAGAGCTGGAATCTAGTTATGTAAAAGCTGTAACCCATTATCCACTAGCTTTTCTTAAACATCGTATAAAGAATTTCATCTTATTAATGAAGAGTGCAGAGTATTATAGTGACGATTTATTTATTGATCCTAATGAAGCTGAAAAATATGGCATTTATCTTAAAAAAAATCATGTAAAAGACCTAGTGATATTCTACTTAAAAGCATTTCCAAGGCTAATAACTAAGAACTTTATTAGTTTTATACTAATATTTGTGTATTTAGCAGCTATTTTAACAAATAAACAATCTAATAATCCTGAGAAGGTTATTTTAACTTATATTGTTGCGATAGGTCTTGTCTTTTCGGTAGTATTACTTTTTGCTACTATGGCATGTGATTACCGTTACTACTATGTCATAAGAGTGTTAACATTATTTAGCCTGCCAATTTATCTGAAATTTAGATATTACAAAACATCGCAAAAATAATGAAAACAGCTATTAGTGGAGCATAAAAATCTGTTATATATAGATATAGTCAATTAACTTGAATTGGCAATGTTATAAATCCGATTAGTATTTAGCCTTAGCGTCATGGCTCAGAGCCACTTTAGTGGTGACGAAGTAATCCAAAAAACGATTAAAATGGATTGCTTCGTCGGCTTACGCCTTCTCGCAATGACAGCGGTGCTTATTCGACACTAATTCAGGTTAATTGACTATATAACTAGATTTTACACTTTTTAATAAGGTTACCCTACATGTCAATAGCACTAGAATCTAAATGTTCAGTAAATGGCAAAATTTGGCAGCAGCGATTAGTCAACGAGGATGCTATTCTAGAGCTTTGTCGTTCTGTAGGAATTAGTGATTTTCTAGCTAGGGTTCTATCTCCTCGCCTGGAGAACTTAGCACAAGCGGCTGACTTTTTATCACCTAGGATTAAGAATTTACTGCCCAATCCTTTTCATTTACTTGATATGCAAAAGGCAGTAGATAGAGCTATAGAAGCCATTATAAATAAACAAAAAATCTGCATATTTGCTGATTATGATGTTGATGGGGCTACTTCTTCATCATTGCTTAAGAATCTATTTAGAGATTTGGGGCAAAATGTTGATATTTATGTTCCAGACCGAATTGCTGAAGGATATGGACCAACCCCAGCTGCTATGCAAAAAATTAAGGATAATGGAACTAAGCTGCTTATTACTGTAGATTGCGGAGCAATGGCACATGAGGCTCTGAAACATGCAGCACTAGTAGGGCTTGATGTGATAGTGATCGATCATCACATTAGTAGTGATATATTACCTGAGGCTATTGCCGTTGTTAATCCGAATCGTATTGATGAAACCAGCGATTATAAGTATCTGGCTGCTGTAGGAGTATCATTTTTATTTGCTACTGCCTTATTATCTGATTTAAAAAAACAAAATTTCTTTGCCAATCACCATGACATTAGTGGTAGGGATGATACTACTATACCTAACTTAATGCAGTATTTAGATTTAGTTGCCCTTGGTACGGTATGCGATGTAATGAAGCTTGTTCACTTAAATCGTGCTTTTGTTACTCAAGGATTAAAAATCCTTCAGCAAAGAAAAAATTTAGGTATGACAACCTTATGCGATATTGCTGGCTTAAATGAAAAACCAAACTGTTATCATTTGGGATTTGTCTTGGGGCCTAGGATTAATGCTGGTGGAAGAGTTGGTAAATCATCATTAGGGGCTAATCTTTTATCTACCGAATGTCCAATAGAAGCAAATAGATTAGCACAGGAGTTGGAGAAACATAACAATGAGCGGAAAGTAATAGAACTGATAATGATAGAGGAAGCTACTCAAATAGCTTTAACTCAGGAAAATGATAGCTCATTATTTATAATTGGTAAAGGATGGCATCCGGGTGTGATTGGTATTGTCGCTGGAAGATTAAAGGAAAAATTTAATAAACCGGTGTCAGTTATAGCTTTAAATGATGGAATAGGTAAGGCTTCTTGCCGTTCTATCAAAAATGTTGATTTTGGTAGTAAAATTATCAACGCCAAGACTAAAGAGTTAATTGTAGTTGGCGGGGGGCATTCAATGGCTGCTGGATTTACAGTATTAGAAGAAAAATTACTAGAGTTGCAAGAATTCTTAAATCACGCCTTTAAGAGTGATATGAATAATCAGAATGATCTTATAGGCGAAGAATATGATGCTGAGCTCACTACTAGTAGTGTAAATTTGCTATTAATGGATGAGCTAAGTAAACTTGAGCCATTTGGTCAGGGAAATCCTGAACCAATATTTAAATTCTCTAACCTTTTTGTTTTGAAAGCTGACATAGTTGGTGGTAAACATATAAAATGTTTGCTAGCCCCTTCTAAGGAAGCTTTTGGCTCTAAAGCCCTTGCTGCTATTGCTTTTAATGCCGTGTCTAGTCCAATAGAGAATATATTGCTTAATGTTAAGTCTTATAATATTTCCGTGATTGGGTCATTAAAAGTCAATAGCTGGCAAGAACGTCATACTATACAATTACAAATAAAGGACTTGATAATATGATTTTTTCTACTAATATACGTCAATTCGGGATAAGGTTATAATTTAGAGGAAAGTCGAAATTGCAATTTATGGAAGGTTTATTTTTCTTAAGAGAATAGGCAACTAGTGTAGAAAGTATATGAACAAAAGCATTTATAGGGGATCTGTGTCTAGTATGCTCAAGGTTCATTTTGTTCTTTAAATAATCAAAAACTGTTTCAATTAAATTACGTTTTCTT
>NZ_MWZE01000109.1 GCF_002259525.1 Rickettsia endosymbiont of Culicoides newsteadi
ACTCAAGGATATTTATAAGAATGCAGAAACCATTATGGCACTCGATGCCGAATATATGACCGCTTCCTTTGTGGCTCTATTTTTTTATTTTCTTTCTTGACAAATTCACTCGTCCATATATGACAATTTATTTTTTATAAACAACTTTGAATTACCTTGACTTATATACAAAAAACCTATTTTATCAATTTAGATAGTTGATGTTAACTATCTTGTTACAACTAATATCAATTAATATTCTTAAATAGGAAACAAATTTTATGACAAATCCATATATAAATAATTGCAGCTACACTCCTCCCAATCAAAATACTACAGATCAAGAATGGTGGATGAAAGATGCACTTATAACTTTAGGTTCATTCTTTGCGTTATGTTTTTTTAGTATTTTGGGTTACGGTACTCATGTTCTTTATAAAAAGTGTTTTGACAAATTGCAGAAAATACAGACAGAAGATACTCAATCTGGTGGAACAAAAGATTCACTAAAAATAGATAAAAAGCCTGCTGAACACATTAATAAAAGCTTTACTAATGACGAGCATCTTAATATAGAATTTTTTACAACAATAAAAACCAATCCATCGGACACAGAGGTAGTAGGAGACACAGCAACAACAACAATAGATGTGCCAGAGCAGTAAAAATATTAAACCTCCTGCATAAATCAGAGATAGTTAAATGGAGTTATGCAGGAACTCTAAATAATTAAAGTCGATTCGAATTATTATACACAATAAAATATCTAACACTAAGCTTTTCAAGTAAAATTTTTAACGGTTTTTATTCACTTTATTACAGGAAAAATTGAAATTAAAGCTTGACTTCTAAGAAAAAATTTATTTTAATTTTAATTACACTGTTAAATTAAATATTCAAAATAGGAAACAATTTTTATGAAATTTTTATCTCCTGGTTCTGTTGTAACATCTTTATGTGCTGCAACAGCCGTACTACGTAACGTTGGTACCTTTCCTACTACAAAACAAACTAGCCCTAGCCCTTATGATTATGATCTAGGTAATTTCTCTATTAGCTCAGATTACTTTTTGGACAATTCTTCGCAAAACTATGGGAAAAAAGATATCTCTTTAAACACAATTGATGATACTCCTATTAATTTACCTAAGAAGACTCCTACTACAACTAAGGCTCTTACTACAACTAAGAAGCCTCTGACTACAACTGAGACTCTTACTACAACCGAAAAAGCTTCTACTACAACTGAGTATCTTACCACAACTGAAAAAGCTTCTACTACAACTGAGGCTCTTACCACAACCGAAAAGGCTTCTACTACAACTGAGTATCTTACCACAACTGAAAAAGCTTCTACTACAACTGAGGCTCTTACCACAACCGAAAAGGCTTCTACTACAACTGAGTATCTTACCACAACTGAAAAAGCTTCTACTACAACTGAGGCTCTTACCACAACCGAAAAGGCTTCTACTACAACTGAAGAGACCCTTACTACAACTGAAAAGGCTTCTACTACAACTGAAGAGACCCTTACTACAACTGGGAAGATTCTTATTACAGCAGCTTCTTCATTGATAATCATGACTATTACGGTTGCGTTATACACTCTCAAAAAGTATTTTTATAACTCGCCAGAAGAACAAGTCTTAGATATGAAAGAACTTGATTTTTTCAAAATTAAAGATAATGTTAACGATAAAGATAATACAGTAGACCTTATGGCTGAGACTCCTATAGATGGTCATCTAGAATAAATGTTGTCATTTGAGCAAGTCACTCTTATTATAGACCAAAGAAGTATCTTCACTAATATCAGCGTGACTTGCTTACCATCTTCTATAGTGTATTTACAAGGAGCTAATGGCTGTGGAAAGACTTCATTACTTAGAATTGTTGCTAATATACAAAATTCAACAAGTGGAAATATTTTATATAGCTCATTGAACTGTAAACATTTAAAAAAACCTTATTGTAATTATATTGGACATAATCTTGGGCTAAAATCTCAAATAACTGTATTAGAATATCTAAGATTTTGGTCGATAATTTATGATTCCCTTGAAACATTAGAATCTTCGGTATATTATTTCAAGTTATATAATATTTTGCATGAACAATGTTATAGGCTCTCTGCTGGCAACCAAAAAAAGGTTGCCTTAGCAAAGCTCATTGCTTGCCAATCAAACTTATGGTTATTGGATGAAGTAGAAGCAAACCTAGATCAAGAGAATAAAGAATTACTATATAACTTGATTATTTCAAAAGCCAATAACGGTGGAATTATTTTGCTTACTTCCCACTCCAATATGGATATTAAGTCAGCCCAAATAATCAATCTTGAGGATTATCTGTTGTTGAACAAATAACTTTTGATATTTCAAGAAATGAGGGTTGACTTTAGTTGTTAAAATATATATATTTTAATATATACTTGATGAATTTCAATGTATATGTTAATAATGTCAAAATTATGAGATTTATAGAGCGTGACAAAAATTATTAGTTCTAAATATAAGGCAAGTCGAAGACTCGGTGTAAGCCTATGGGGCGACAGCAAAGATGCCTTCAATACAAGAAATTACCGTCCTGGTCAACATGGTCAGAATAGTATGGTTAAAACTTCTGATTATGGTGTACACTTAAAAGCTAAACAAAAGCTTAAATGTCATTATGGTCGGATTAACGAAAAACAGTTTAGAAATACCTTTGCTCTTGCACAAAAAATGAAAGGTAATACTGGTGAAAATTTTATAGGTCTATTAGAGAGAAGGCTTGACGCTGTTATCTACAGAATGAATATTGCCCCAACGATTTTTGCTGCAAGACAATTTGTCACCCATGGTCATATTAAGGTAAATGGCAAAAAGGCTGATATCCCAAGCATGCGATTAAAAGAAGGCGATGTCATCGAGCTAAAGGAATCAGCAAAACAAATTCCTGTAATACTCGAAACAGCTAGCAAACAAGAAAACACCGTACCAGGTTATTTAACTTTTGATGCCCATTCATTGTCTGGTAAGTTCGTCAGAATTCCAGTAATTTCTGATGTTCCATATCCTTTTGAACCAGAAGTACATTTAGTAATTGAACTTTATTCAAGATAGTAAATCCAAAAGCTGATTAGAAATGGATTACCACGCTCACATATGTTCTTTTGCAATGAAGTCATTGCAAAACCAGTAATGATCGAAGCAATCTATTTCTAATTACTTTCCTGGATTGCTTCGTCGGTTTGACGACCTCCTCGCAATGACGATTTTACAATTATTGTTTTCTTAAATTGACGCTTATAGGAGGCATAGCGCCTGTTCACTATTTGTTAATAATCACAATTCCTCGCCTTTTTCAATCGGCTCTATTCCATATAGTGACACCATTCGCTCAAGGACTCTCCCAACGGTAGGAGCGGCAGTCCAGCCGGCAGTAGCAAAACCAAAGGACTCCTTTGTTCCTTTTGGCTCATCAAACATTATAAAAATAACATATTGTGGATTAAAAGCTGGTAATACACCTAAAAATGATGACATTCTGCTATTCTTAAGATACCTTCTTTTGCCATGCCCATCTGCCGTTAATTTCTCAGCCGTACCAGTCTTCCCACCAACAAGATATCCTTTTACATCAGCTCTACGTCCGGTGCCTTCTTTTACCACAAAACGAAATAATTCACTCATTTGCTTAGAGGTTTTTTCACTAAAAACCTTTGCGCCAACAAGAGGTTCATCTTGTCTTTTGATTAGAGTCAAATCATATAATGTCCCACCATTCACTACCGGCAATACTGCTTGTATAAAGTGTAAAGGACTAATTGAAATACCATAACCATATGACATTACAACACTCGTTAAATCACTCCATCTCTTATCGGATGGAAACAAAGGGGTGCCTCTCTCTGGCAATTCAATTTTAAGCTGATCTAGTAACCCTAATCTTTTTAAGTATTTTTTGAAATCATTTTTGCCGACTTCTAACATAATTTGGCTAACCCCAATATTTGATGAATGCAGAAAAATTTCTGGAACACTATGCCACCCATGCCTTGGGTGATAATCTTTTACATTAAACGCCCCTACCTTCATATAGCTAATATCATAAGCATCGTTCATTGCTATAGCATCAGTATCAAAACCTACAGCCATAGTTAAGGTTTTAAATACCGACCCCATCTCATAAATACCAAGACTTGCCATATTAAACAACTCTTCTGGCTTTGCACTACTCGGGTAATGTGGATTGAAATCAGGTTTACTAATCAGAGCTAGAATTTCACCATTATTAGGATTGGCAATTATCCCTACCGCTCCTATTGCACTAAATTCCTTTAATGTCTTATCTATTTCTTCATTTAGGATATTCTGTAATCTTACATCTATAGATAATTCAAGTGGTTTTTTAAGTTGTTCTGGCTGTGCTAAGTCAAAATCCGAATTAGTTAAAAATTTGTCATAACTCCTTTCCAGCCCAGCAAGACCAGCCAAATCCCTACCCACATATCCTATAACATGTGATAATAAATTGGAGAAAGTATATATCCTCTTTTGTTCTTGTTCAAAACTAAAGCCTGGCATTGCCAAATTTAACACCGCCTCTTGTTCTTTTGGCAATAAATCCCTTTTTACCCACACAAAACTTTTATTACCCTTTAGTTCTGCAAGTAATTTCGTTTTATCAATCTCAGGCAAGATTTTAGATAATCTTTCTAAAGATTGCTCTGGGTTGATTACTTTTTGTGGATTAACAAATAATGAGGAAGAGGGTAAGTTAACTGCTAATAAATTACCATTGCGGTCTACTATCTCTTTTCTAAAGTTACTACTCTTTACTTGATATTCTGGCTTAACATAACCATTAGTCGCAACGATTATTAAGCGGTATGACAACCCACAAAAAAACACAGCAAAACAAAAGCTAACTATGAATAATCTGATTTTGGTATTGTCAGCACAAATATCCCATAAAATAATATTACTAAAACTTCTTTTCATTTTAGTTATAGTAGAGAACGTTCGCTGAGCTGTGTCAGTATAGAATATCATAGTCTAAAATTCAACCTATCAGGGAAGAAAATATCTAGCTGAGAAACGGTTACCGCCCAATCTGGGATTGGCATATTCCACTTTGCTGTAATCTGTTTTATAGCACAAAAAACCAATTTGAACAAGGCATTTTCACTTG
>NZ_MWZE01000011.1 GCF_002259525.1 Rickettsia endosymbiont of Culicoides newsteadi
CTCTTAAGAAAAATAAACCTTCCATAAATTGCAATTTCGACTTTCCTCTAAATTATAACCTTATCCCGAATTGACGTGAGTTGCTCCATCGCATAAGCGTCAGCAAGAAAATGAAAGTAGAAAAATAGTCATTGTGAGCCACCTTAGGTAGCGTGGCAATCCATTTTTAATCACTTTTTTGAATTGCTTCGTTGACCTAAGGTCTCTTCACAATAATGGTTTTTCAATTATTATTTTCTTAAACTAACGCCTATATACTCCATCGCTCCTAGCCCCAAATTTTCGTGAATTGACTATATCAGATAGCCTTGGTTGAAATTAGCCTTTACACTCCGTTATAATTGATGTATCATAGAATTGCTGCTTTTGCAGATATGGTAATAAACGTGATTTAGAATAGAGGTTGCGGACCCGGGGGCGGTACCCGGCGCTTCCACCAGAAAGTTGTGGTATATTTGTGAACAATGCTTTATGGGGGCGAAATAGGATCGACGTGCTTAATAAAAAAATTATTTTTACTCGGTATAATTCCGCCGGACCTTGTGTCATTGGGTTAAAAAAAGAAACGCAAATGATAATGAACGTTTCGTAGGAAATCAAGCACTAGCTGCTTAATCCTACGCGGTTGGGGGCTTAACCGGGCAACAGAAAAAGCCCCGCTTAGTAATTTAATTAGATTAGATTGAGTATTGGCAAACCATCCTGAACTTAGTTTTATGATGTTCAAAAATATTGAAAACCTAATTCAATAGATTTTACTATTAGTTTTATTTTATTTATTTTATAACTATGAATATCTCATATCAACAATTTCTTAACGAATGCATGTTTGAGTTTGTAAAAAAGATTCTTGCAAGAATTCGTACAGATAAGTTGCAGATGAATCAACTCTTGTATATCTCTTATAGAACTGACAATCCTGCCGTAGTATTATCTTCTAGGATAAAAGAACGTTATCCAGAAGAAATAACTATAGTAATGCAATATCAATTTGAGGATTTAACTGTAGGGGATAATGGCTTTTCCGTAACAGTTAGTTTTGATGGCATCAAAGAAACGATTAATGTACCATTTGATTCTCTGATCAGTTTTATTGATCCTAATAGTGGTTATAGCCTAAAATTTAAGCCAGAAATAATCAAATCTAATCAATTATCAGACGCAAAAAAAAGAGAAATAATTAAGAGAACTGTTGATTCTAGAAGTAAATCTAATTCAGTAGATAATATAATAGTTTTGGATAAATTTCGAAAACCCCGTAAACCCGTGTAGAATTTATGAATGTCAACGAAGCTTCTGTTTGCCTTACACCCGTTCGATTTAATATCATTCCTGCTTAACTTGGTGTTATGCTTGCTCAACTTAGTGTCATACCTGCTTTGGTGCGGTATCTAGGGCGTGTCATCAATTAAGTTGACATAAATATTAGGATGAGGCCAATTAGATATTGGTAAAAAAATAAGAAGGTGACCAATGCACAGATATGCTTTAAGAGATGATCAATGGGAAAGGATAAAGGATATTTTACCTGGAAAAGAAGGAGACGTAGGAGCAAGTGCCAAAGATAATAGATTATTCGTAGAAGCTGTATTATATAGATATCGTGCTGGTATACCGTGGAGAGACTTACCAGAAAGATTTGGAGATTTTAGAGTAATTCATACAAGATATACACGTTGGAGCCAAAAAGAGGTATGGAAGAAGGTTTTTGAACTACTTACACAAGATGCAGATAATGAATATAGTATGATTGATTCAACGATTGTTAGAGTACATCAACATAGTGCCGGAGCTAAAAAAAGCCATAGTAGATGACCAAGCAATAGGTCGTAGTAAAGGCGGTTTATCAACTAAAATTTATGCAACTGTTGATGCTTTAGGAAATCCGACAGCTTTTCATTTAACCCCTGGTCAGTCGCATGATTTACAAGGCTCTGATGCTTTAATGGAAACTTTGACAAAAGCGGATACCGTAATTGCAGATAAGGCTTATGATGCTGAGGCAAGAATGAGGAATAAGATAAAAGATAAGAATTGCACTCCTGTAATTCCATCCAAGAAGAATCGTAAATTTCCTATAGAATATGATATAGAGCTTTATAAGTATCGTCATTTAATTGAAAATTCCTTTGCAAAACTTAAACAATCTCGAGGCATTGCTACGCGTTATGATAAACTAGCTCAGAATTTTCTGGGAGCAATTTATTTGGCTTCTTCTGTAATATTACTTAATTGATGACACGCCCTAGCTGAGCAAAAAATTATTAGTCAATCAGGCTATTCTTATTTATGGTAATATCTTGAGTCCATTGCCTTAATAGGGCGCGATGTGGTTTTAACGAGGGGCGTAATAGGTGACTATTACGTCTACTCCCCTAAAATCAAACATTTTAGGCGTATATTTTCTAGGTTTGATAAAGCCCCAGCCACCTTTTTAGCCTTTCTAAATTTTGTTGGAGCTTTAATATGGTTACGTTAAAAATTTTGTCAACAGAACCTAACTCTTTTTCGAAAAAATGATAGCCTTCTTGTAATTCTTCTGATAGTTTATCTTTTTGATAAATCTGTAGGCAAGAAACTATTAAAGATAGAAGTTGACGAGAAGTTTTACTTAATTGCTTACCACAATTATTAGTAAGGTTTCGCCATTCAGGTGGGACGAAATTACCGACTATATTATAAAAGATAGTATCGGAATTTTCAGCTAACCCGCCGGAAAAAATTAACGATTCTGTCATATTCCCTCCCCGTGAAAAACGGTCAAAAACAGACTGTTTTGTAGGTTAAGTCTGGGGAGTTTTGGTGGGAAACCAAAATAAAACCAAAATAAAGATGCTTTTGAGAAATTGAAAAATCCTGTAAGCCTTGAGAAGTCTGGCGCACCCGGAGGGAGTCGAACCCCCAACCTTATGATCCGTAGTCATATACTCTATCCAATTGAGCTACGGGTGCCTTATATCATGCCTTGTGCTGGAGTTTGGATGACATTAGTGTGCTTATTTTTATAAGTGTCTAAAAAGTGAAATCTTTAAGAAAGACCACAATATATCCTTAAACTTCTATTATGTCAATATCATATAGTACTTAACACATAGGTTCGTACATTAATTTTAACATTCTGTACTTGTCTAATATGTTATTAGATGCTTATTGATCTAAATTAACATCTGTTAAGTTAATATTATAGTCAATTGATTAGAAGTTGTGGGCGTCGTTTCTCATCGCTCGCCTATTACTTATAGGCGTCGCTCCATCGTTCCTGCTACCCAATTCCCCTGAATTAACTATACTGCATTTTACATTTTGAATTTATAATTCTGGTAATTTATAAAAACACTTGCTTTTTAATGTTTTTTTTATTAGTCTGTGCAATCTTAGCATAATCTACATGAATTTGGAATAGCAAGTTACTCCAATATGTATTAGTTGTGTAAGCCATTAGGATTGAACTAACTTACCTTGCCCGCGTGATGGAATGGTAGACATAACGGACTTAAAATCCGTGGGGTGCAAGCCCTTGCCAGTTCAAGTCTGGCCGCGGGTACCATTTATTTTTTATCAAGGAAGATGTATATGTTTATTCAAACTGAAATTACTCCTAATCCTAATGCGATAAAATTTTTTCCTAATATACCCATTAGCCCTAATCAACCTTTTCATTTTAGTAATCTTGATGAGGCAAAAGGTAAAAGCAGTTTGGTAGTTCAATTATTCGGTGTAAATAACATAAAATCGGTGTTTCTTGGTAGTGACTTTATTACTATTACTAAGGAAGAAGAAAGTGATTGGCTGGTTTTAAAACCTGAAATTTTAATGATTATGATGGATCATTTTACTTCTGGTTTTACTGTGTTTGATGTGCAAAATAATATATCTACTGACAAATCTAGTGTAAATAATTTGGACGAGATGTCTGAAATCGAACAGCAGATTATAGAAATTATTGAAACACGTGTACGTCCTTCGGTTGCCATGGATGGAGGTGATATAATATATCGAGGATTTGAAAATGGGGTGGTAAAATTAGAGCTTCGCGGAGCTTGCCATGGCTGTCCTAGTTCGAGTATTACTTTAAAAAATGGTATTGAGTCAATGCTTAAGCACTTTATTCCTGAGGTGGCATCGGTTGAAGCTGTAGAAGATTAAGATATTAGTTATGCAGTATAGAGATAAGTAATTAATCAGTTATAGTCAATTGATGAGAAGTTGGTGACGTCGTCGCTCAATGCTCGTCTATTACTTATAGGCGTAGCTCCATCGTTCCTAGCACCAAATTTTCCTGAATTAACTATATCGCAGGGAGTTTCCTAGCGTAATGGCGAAAAGGCTTAAGCCAAGAAGCAATCCATTCCTGGTTATTCTTTGGATTGCTTCGTCGACCTTACGATCTCCTCGCAATGACGCTTGGTGACAAGATTTTTTATTCATCGTAAAAAATAGTAGAAAAAATGTAGGGTACTATCTTATTAATGAAGTCAAGTAAAACAATATTGCCGCAGCATTTGAAACATTTAGGCTTTCTACCTTACTGGAAATTGGGATTTTAACCAGATAATCGCATTGTTCTTTAACTAGCCGCCTTATTCCTTTATCTTCAGATCCAAGTATTATTGCCATTTTATCTGAAAATATTTTATTATCTAAGGATTGGGTTGCTTTGCCATCCAGACCAATAATCCAAAACCCATGTTTCTTTAGATATTCTATTGACCGCCTTAAATTAGTTACCTTAACCATTTGTACTAGTTCCAAAGCTCCAGAAGCTGTTTTTGCTATAGTGGCATTTTCATCTGGGGCATTATCGGCGGGTAATATTATGGCTGTGATACCAAAAGAAGCCGCACTACGAATAATAGCCCCAATATTTTGTGGATCGGTTACTTGATCTAAAATAGCTACTTTACAATTGGCAGTAGTTATGTCAATATCTTCAATATGATTAGAGAAAATGCTTTTAACGTTAGCGGCTATTCCTTGATGATTATGATTTGCACCAAGAAGACGGGTTAGGGAATCTGTATTGGTAATCTCATATTGATGGTTAGATATTAAATTTTTGTTCAAATTAAAAATATCTTCTGTACAGAAAACTCTTTGAATATAACGCTTGGGGTTACTTAAAGCTGCAAGTACTGGATGTTTCCCATATAGGTAGTAGAAATCTTTGGAAATATTAGATTTATTTATCATCTTATTAGAACCTATAGTAATTTATTCTTGACACAAACTACTATTTATTATAGAAAGTTACAACTAGATAAACGTTCTAAGTTGTTGTAAATTTTAATAGAAACTATTTGTATAGGTTTTTATCTATACTTTTATTATTTATTGATTTGCATCAAATATATAAGTTTAATATTAGCTTATCTAAAAGGCTCAAGAAAATGGCAAAGAAGATTTGTTGGCACTTACAGTAAATTTATGTTGTGCTTTACTTTTAATTAGGCTATTTAATGCTTGCGTAAATTCTTTGGAGGAATGGTCGAGTGGTCAATGGCAGCGGACTGTAAATCCGCCCGCGTGAGCGTACGAAGGTTCGAATCCTTCTTCCTCCACCACAGATTGGTTAGGTGAAATACGCGGGTGTAGCTCAATGGTAGAGCTCCAGCCTTCCAAGCTGGCCACGTGGGTTCGATTCCCATCACCCGCTCCAAAAATATTGGTGTTAATTGGAAATTGGATAAATTTGTTGTTTTTATTGTTAAATTTGTATAAATCTTAAATTGTGGAGAATGAATTATGGCAAAGGTAAAATTTGAGAGGGATCTGCCCCATTGTAATGTAGGTACTATAGGACACGTAGATCATGGGAAAACTTCTTTAACAGCTGCAATAACTTTAGTATTGTCAAAAGAAGGTGGTGCTAAGGCTACTAACTATGATGAAATTGATGCTGCTCCGGAAGAAAAAGAAAGGGGTATAACTATTGCTACTGCTCACGTTGAGTATAAAACTAAAAAAAGGCATTATGCTCATATTGACTGTCCTGGACACGCAGACTTTATAAAGAATATGATTAGTGGTGCAGCCCAAATGGATGCTGGAATATTGGTAGTATCTGCTTGTGATGGTTCAATGCCTCAAACAAGGGAACATATAGTGCTTGCTAAGCAAGTAGGTGTGCCTACAATGGTTGTCTTCTTGAATAAAGTTGATATGGTTGATGATCCGGAATTAGTTGATTTAGTAGAAATGGAAGTCAGAGAGCTTCTGTCAATGTATGGTTTTCCTGGAGATGATATACCAGTTATCAGGGGTTCAGCTTTGCAGGCTTTAGAAGGAAAACCTGAAGGAGAAGCTGCAATTAAAGAATTGATGAATGCTATTGATGAATATATACCACAACCAAAGAGAGATACAGATAAACCATTCTTAATGCCAATAGAAGATGTCTTTTCTATTTCTGGAAGAGGTACAGTTGTTACTGGTAAAATTGAGAAAGGTGTAGTAAAAGTTGGTGAAGAGGTAGAAATTGTTGGTATAAGAGATACTCAAAAAACTACTTGTACTGGTGTGGAAATGTTTAAGAAACTATTGGATCAAGGTGAAGCTGGTGATAATGTTGGTATATTGCTACGTGGAACTAAAAGAGAAGATGTGTGTAGAGGACAAGTATTAGCTAAGCCTGGTAGTATAACTCCGCATACTGAATTTGAAGCTGAGGTTTATGTGCTTACCACTAAAGAAGGTGGTCGTCATACAGCGTTTACCGATAAGTATCGTCCACAGTTTTATTTTAGAACTACTGACGTGACTGGGGAGATTGCTTTAAAAGATGGTAAAACGATGGTTATGCCAGGTGATAATGCGAATCTAAATATTACCCTGATTTCTCCAATAGCTATGGAAGAAGGTGTCCGTTTTGCTATACGTGAAGGTGGTAAGACAGTAGGAGCTGGTGTAGTATCAAAGATTATAAAATAACAGAGGAGTAATCATCTTAAAATAATTTAGGATGATTACTTTTTTTAATGGCTAGGCAATACGTTTAATTGAACTTGCCTCAAGTTATGTTTACAAAAAATTTGAGCAAGTCTGTTAAAGAAGCGTATTTTGGATGGTCGGGCTGTTTATAAAAAGGTTTAGTTAATGAAAAATAATCAAAAAATTAAAATTCGTCTAAAGTCATTTGATCACCGTTCGCTTGAGCAAGGTACTAGAGAGATAGTAGGGGCTGTTAAAAGAACTGGTGCAGATATAATTGGTCCAATTCCGCTTCCAAGGACAATTGAAAGATTTACCGTTAATAGGTCTCCACATGTCAATAAAAAATCAAGGGAGCAATTTGAGATTAGAATTCAGAAAAGGCTTTTAATAATAAGTTATCCAACCCCTCAGACTGTTGATGCTTTAAAGAAAGTTGATTTGCCTGCTGGTGTTGATGTTGAGATTAAGTTAGAGAGTATTGAGTGATGAGAACCGGTTTAATCGCTAAAAAAATTGGCATGAGTTCAATTTTTAATGAAAAGGGAGAGAGAACTACCGTTACTTTTCTGCAAGTTGAAGATTGTCAAGTAGTGGGACAAAAGACCCAAGAAAGGGATGGTTATAAAGCCTTGGTTGTTGGGGTAAAGGATAAGAAATTATCTAAAGTAACAAAGCCAATGAGGCAGGTATTTGCTAATGCTAACGTTGCACCAAAACAAAAATTGAAGGAATTCAGAATTTCTGCTTCTTTTTTCATTGATATAGGTTCTACATTGCGAGTTGATCATTTTGTTGTTGGGCAGTTTGTAGATGTTGTAGGTACTACTATTGGTAAAGGTTTTGCTGGTAGTATGAAGAGGCACAATTTTAGAGGGCTTGAAGCTTCACATGGTGTATCTGTGTCTCATCGTTCACATGGTTCTACTGGTGGTAGACAAGACCCTGGTAAGGTATTTAAGAATAAGAAAATGGCCGGACACATGGGGAGTACAAGAGTTACTATTCAGAACTTGAAGATAGTTGATACTAATATAGAAAAAGGTATAATCATAGTTAGTGGTAATGTCCCAGGCTCGAAAGGATATTATGTCTACATTAAGGATGCTATTAAGAAAACCATTACAGCTGCAGGATAAACTATATGAAAGCTAAATTATTAAATCTTGAAAATGAAGTTGTTGGTGAGGTTGATTTAGATCATGAAGTATTTGCCATAGACTTTGTTAGACAAGATATTATCAAGCTTGTTGTTGATTGGCAAAGAGCGAAAGCTATGGCTGGTACACATCAAACGAAGACAGTATCGCAAGTATCTGGTACTACAAAGAAACCTTTTAAGCAAAAAGGTACCGGTAATGCAAGGCAGGGGTCTTTAATATCTGTACAAATGAGGGGCGGTGGGGTTTCTCACGGTCCAGTAGTAAGGAGTCATGCTACAAAATTACCAAAGAAAGTTAGAAAACTTGGTTTAAAACATGCATTGTCAGAAAAATTGACAGAAGGGAAATTGTTAATATTAGATTCTTTAAAATTAGATGAATCAAAAACTTCTAATCTTGCAAAATTATTAAATAATTTTCATGGTAAGAGTTATTTTATTGTTAGTGGTAATGAAGTTGATACTAATTTTTCTTTGGCAGTACAAAATATTCCTAATACTATTTCGGTACCACAAATTGGTACAAATGTTTATGATATAATACGCCATGATTATGTTTTGTTATCAAGAGAAGCTGTAGATGCTTTAGAAAAGAGGTTGAAGTGAAATCTTATAAACATTATGATCTTATTAGGAATCCTGTGATCACTGAGAAGAGCAATATTTTATCTGAACAAAATAAGTTTACTTTTCATGTTGCTGATAGTGCTGAAAAGGCTTCTATCAAGACAGCTATTGAGAAAATTTTTGAGGTTAAGGTTAAAAAAGTTAACATCATGAATGTAAAAGGTAAGAAAAAGAGATTCAAAGGTGTTAACGGTAGACAATCAGATCAAAAGAAAGCTATCGTGACACTAGAAAAAGATTATACTATTGATTTTACTGGGGGTATTAAATAAAATGGCTTTAAAAAAGTTTAATCCAGTTACTCCATCTCTTAGAGAATTAATACAGGTTGATAAATCTGATCTTTGGAAAGGTAAACCTCATAAACCTTTGACTAAAGGTTTATGTAAGACTGGTGGTAGAAATAATCTTGGTAGAACCACTTCTTGGCATAGAGGAGGTGGGCATAAAAGGCTTTATCGTATAATTGATTTTAAAAGAAATAAGCAAGATATATTCGCTACAGTTGAAAGAATAGAGTATGATCCTAATAGAACTTCTTTCATTGCTTTGATTAAATTTGATGATGGTGAGTATTCTTATATTATAGCACCACAAAAGCTTGTTGTAGGCGATAGAATAGTGTCAAGCGATAATGCTGACATAAAAGTTGGAAATTGTTTATCTTTGAAATCTATCCCTATTGGGACTACTTTGCATAATGTGGAAATGAAAATTGGCAAAGGTGGTCAGATTGCAAGATCGGCGGGGACTTCGGTTAATTTAGTAGGTAAGGATTCGGGTTATGCTCAGATCAAACTTCGGTCTGGAGAATTTAGGTTGGTGCCGTTAGATTGTAAAGCTACGGTGGGTGTTGTCTCAAATCCCGATCAAAAAAATACAAATTTGGGTAAGGCTGGAAGAAATAGATGGTTAGGTTGGAGACCGCATGTTCGTGGTGTTGCAATGAACCCAGTTGATCACCCACATGGTGGTGGAGAGGGAAAAACTTCTGGTGGTCGTCATCCGGTGACTCCATGGGGCTTCCCAACTAAGGGTAAGAAAACCCGTAAGAATAAGTCTACATCAAAGTTTATTATTAAGAGAAGAAAATAATTAGGTAGTAATTATGGCACGTTCAGTTTGGAAGGGACCTTTTGTAGATGGTTATCTGATAAAAAAAGTACAAAAATTGATTGAGTCCGGTAAATCAGAAATGATTCAGACTTGGTCTAGGAGGTCAACAATTTTACCATTTTTTGTTGGAGTAACATTTGCTGTGCATAATGGAAATAAATTTATACCTGTCACTGTTAGTGAAGAAATGGTTGGTAAAAAATTAGGTGAATTTTCTCCAACTAGAACTTTCCATGGTCATGGGGCAGATAAAAAAGTTAAGAGAAAATAAATATGGTAAAGGTGAATAAAGGTTCGACTACAGCAATTGCTAAGTCTCTTAGAGTGAGTCCAAGAAAATTGAATTTGGTTGCAACTTCTATTAGGAATATGAAAGTATCGGAAGCTATGGTTCAGCTTACCTTCTCCCCGAAAAGAATTGCTAAAGATGTAAAAAAATGTTTACAGTCTGCTGTTGCTAATGCTGAGAATAACTTTGGTTTAGATATTGATGCGTTGTTTGTTACTTCTGCAACGGTAGGTAAGGCATTGGTAATGAAAAGAATTATGCCAAGAGCTAAAGGAAGAGCAACAAGGATTAATAAATTTTTTAGTAATTTATATATTACAGTTACTGAAGTTGAGGGGAAGTAAAATATGGGGCAAAAAGTTAATCCGCATGGCTTTAGAGTTGGTCCAACATTAATTAAAGGTTGGGACTCGGTGTTATATGCTGAAAAGCAGTATAAAGTTCTTTTTATTCAAGATTTAGAGGTTAGAAATCTTATTAATAAAAACTATATGCAAGCACAAGTTAGTAGAGTGTTAATAGAAAGACCTTCTAATAAAAGTGTTATAATTAATATTTTTGCTAAAAAGCCTGGTGTTATTATAGGTAAAAGTGGTAACGACATTGATAAATTAAAAAAACATGTCCAAAAAATTACCTGTTTAGAAGAAATATATATTAACATACATGAAGTAAAGAAACCTAATATAGACGCTACTATTATTGCTCAAACGATTGCTGTACAGCTTGAAAAAAGAGTGTCTTTTAGAAAAGCTATGAAAACTGCTATCCAAGCTTGCTTTAAGCAAGGAGGGTTAGGTATAAAAGTGGCTTGTTCTGGACGTTTGGCTGGAGCTGAAATAGCGAGAACAGAGTGGTATAGAGAAGGTAGAGTGCCTTTGCATACTTTGAGAGCTGATATTGACTATGCGACTGCTGAAGCTATGACAACTTATGGAGTTATAGGTATAAAGATTTGGGTCTATAGGGGTGATCATGTGGAAAATAGAAAGAAACATAATTAATTTTGAAGTAAGATAATGTTAGCTCCGAAAAAACAAAAATTTAGAAAAGCACATAAAGGAAGAGTTTCCTCAAAGGCAAAATCTGGTACTATGCTAGCTTTTGGTTCTTTTGGCTTGAAGTCATTGGATGGCTTAAGGGTTACTGCAAGGCAAATAGAGGCTGCAAGAAAGGCAGCTGTTCGTTGTATGAAAAGGCAGGGTAGGTTATGGATTAAGATTTTTCCTGATTTGCCTGTGTCAAAGAAGCCGGCGGAAGTTAGAATGGGTAAAGGAAAAGGCTCTACTGAATTTTTTGCAGTAAGGGTATCACCTGGCAGAATTATGTTTGAAATTGAAGGGGTTACAGATGATGTAGCTACCAGGGCACTTGAGCTTGCTAGTGCCAAATTGCCTGTAAGAACAAGGATAGTGAGGCGTTATGAGTAAATTGGGGTTATCACCAAAGGAGTTGGTTGGACAAACCATGGAGGAACTCCACGAAAAAAGAATTTTGTTTAAAAAAGAGCTTTTTAATCTAAGGTTTCAAAAAACTTTAGGTGAATTAGAAAATACTAGTAGGTTTTCTTTTGTAAAAAAAACAATAGCTCGTATTAATACAGAATTAACCACAAGATCAAAAACTGGAGAATAGAGAAATGCCGAAAAGAGTGTTGCAGGGCGTTGTTGTAAGTTCAAAAACAGATAAAACTATTACGGTTAAAGTGGAGCGTAGGTTTAAGCATCCTATGTATAAAAAAATTGTAAAAGTTTCTAAGAAATACGCTGCTCATGATCCAGAAAATACGTATAAGGATGGTGATAAGGTTAGTATAGTTGAAAGTCGCCCTATATCTAAGACTAAGTCTTGGGTGGTATTAGGGGTATAAATATACCTCTTTAATGCTAGGAGGTTGCCTGCGATAATTAATTAGTTATCGCGGGCAGCCTCTTAGGGTTAGTTATTATTTTGTTGGTAAATCTGTTTTCGTATGTATTTCCGTACGTTACGGTTCTTTGCTTATGGTAATGTTTATAAATATGCTTATTAGAAAAATATTCTAGAAAATCTAAAAGAAAGGTAGTTTTTATCCTTTGACTTTGTTGTTTAGATTGTTTATCTTGTGGCATTATTAAATTCTCAAGTGGGAGTAAGTTATGATTCAGATGCAGAGCATCTTAGATGTTGCTGATAATTCTGGTGCTAAAAAAGTTATGTGTATTAAAGTGCTTGGTGGTTCACACCGCATGATAGCATACCTTGCAGATTTCTTTGTGGTCTCTGTAAAAGAAGCGTCACCAAATGGCAAAGTAAAGAAAGGTGAGATATATATGGCGTTGCTTGTTAGATCAAAGAAGGGTGTTAGAAGAGCAGATGGTAGTACAATTAAATTTGATTCCAATGCAGTAGTACTTCTGAATAAACAGGGAGAGCCGATAGGTACGAGGGTTTTTGGTCCTGTAACTAGAGAATTAAGGGCAAAAAAATTCGTTAAGATTATGTCGCTGGCAGAAGAGGTATTGTAATGGTTAAGTTAAAAATCAAGAAAGGTGATGAAGTTATTGTTATCACCGGAAAAAATAAGGGAAAAAAGGGTAAAGTGTTAAAAGTTTTCCCAGAACAGAATAGAGCCATTGTTTCAGGGGTAAATATTGCACGCAAGCATGTTAAGCCAAGTAAAGCAAGTGAAGGTGGCATAGTTTCAAAGGAATTATCAATACATATATCCAATGTTGCTCATGTAGACCCTAAGACAGGTACTGGTACAAAAATTGCTTTTAAATTTCTAGATGATGGTTCTAAAGTAAGAGTAGCTAAGAAGTCTGGTGAAATTATCAGCAAGGAAGGTAAGTAATGTTGTTCAGGTTTAAAGATTTATACGGTAAAGAGATTATCCCAAGCTTACAAAAAAAGTTTGCCTATGATAATAAACATCAGATACCTAAGGTTATAAAAATTGTTGTTAATATGGGAGTTGGTGAAACGGTTGCTGATTCTAAGATAATTAATCATGCTGTTAATGATCTAACTTTAATTTCAGGGCAAAAGCCTTTGGTAACTGAGGCAAAGAAGTCTATTGCTACTTTTAAACTTCGTGAAGGTATGAAAGTTGGTTGCAAAGTTACTTTGCGTAAAGATAGAATGTATGATTTTCTTGAAAGGCTAGTACTTGTTGCTCTACCACGTATAAAAGAGTTTAGAGGCTTTTCAAGTAAAAGTTTTGATGGTAGAGGTAATTTTACTTTTGGGATAAAAGAGCAAATTGTTTTTCCAGAGATTAATTACGATAAGATAGATGTAATTCGTGGTATGGATATTACGATTGTTACAAGTGCTACAAATAATGAAGAGGGTAAATCATTACTTTCAGGCTTTAATTTGCCTTTTTATAATTAATTTTTGAAGAAAGAAGATGGCTAAAGTAAGTTCTATAAAAAAGAATAATAGACGAAGAAAGATGGCACAAAGTTTGTATAATAAGCGTGCTAAGTTAAGAGACAAGATTTACGACAAAAAGTTATCTTTAGAAGAGAGATTTTCGCTAGTGATGGTTCTGGCTAAGTTACCTAGGAATTCAGCTATGAATAGAGTTAGAAATAGGTGTGAACTTACTGGGCGTCCAAGAGGAGTGTACAGTAAATTTGGTTTATCACGAAATAAGCTGAGAGAGCTTGGTAGTAAGGGATTGGTTCCTGGTTTAGTTAAAGCAAGTTGGTAAAAAGTAGGTTTATCGTATGTCAATGACAGATAATATAGCAGATATGTTGACTAGAATTAGAAATGGTCAAAAAAGTAAATTGATGAGTATATCTCTACCTTCTTCAAAAATAAAATGTGCTATTTTGGATGTTTTAAAAAAAGAAGGTTATATCAAAGAGTATGTAGTTGTTAAGAATGATAATATAAGTCACATTGAGGTGGATTTAAAATATTCTGTTAATGGAAAACCTGCTATACGTGAAATAAATAGAGTTTCAAAACCAGGTAAGAGGATTTATTCTTCCATTGATAAATTAAAAGGATATTATAACAATATGGGTATTTATATTCTTTCTACTTCTAGAGGCGTGTTATCTGATAGAGAAGCACATAGCCAAAAGATTGGCGGTGAAGTAATTTGTAAAGTGTTTTAAGGTATAAAAATGTCACGTGTTGGAAAATTGCCAGTCCCTGTACCTGAAGGGGTAAAAGTTGAGCTTGATGGGTTGAAAGTCAATGTTGTCGGTCCTAAGGGAGAATTATCAAAGACTTTTGCCGGGAATATAGCAATTTCATTGCAAGATAATCAGCTTGTTGTTAAACCATTAGCAGAGACTAAAGGTGCTAGGTCGATGTGGGGTACGGCACGAAGTATAATAAATGGTATGATGAAAGGTGTTAGTGAAGGTTTTACAGAAGAGCTTGAAATAAATGGTGTTGGTTATAAGGCTTTGGTGAAAGATAAATATTTAAACTTAATGCTCGCTAAAAGTCATAATACTAAAATCGAGATACCTCAGAATATAAAAGTTACCGCTCCTAAACAGAATCAGATTATATTGCAAAGTGTTGATAAAGAAAAACTGGGTCAGTTTATATCAATTATTATAAAGCAGAGACCGCCTGAGCCATATAAGGGTAAAGGTATTAAACGTAAGGGTCAGTATGTTCAAAGAAAAGAAGGTAAGAAAAACTAAAATTTAAGGGTTAAAAGTTAAGTATGCGTAGTTCAAAGTTAAGATTTGAGACAAGAAAGGCTAGAGTACGGTCTAAGATATCAAAGGTATCAAACAGAATCAGATTGTCTATTTTTAAATCTGGAAAGCATATATATGCACAAGTTATAGATGACAAACAGTCAATTACTATTGCTTCTGCTTCAACCTTGGATAAAGAAATTAGACAGTTAAAAAAATCTAGCTGTAATGTTGGTACAGCTACAAAAGTAGGTGAGTTGATAGGAGAAAGAGCATCGCTTAAAGGAGTGCAAGAGGTTGTATTTGATAAGGGTGGTTATAAATATCACGGTGTTGTTAAGGCATTGGCTGATGCAGCAAGAAAGAAAATAAATTTCTAATTTTAGGTTTAAGAAATGGCTAAAGCTAAAAAAAATATGGGTGAAGCATTAACCGAAACTTTGGTGGATGTAAACAGAGTTACTAAAGTAGTAAAAGGTGGAAGAAAATTCTCTTTTTCTGCTTGTATTGTAGCTGGTGACAAATCCGGTAAGGTTGGTTATGGTCATGGTAAGGCGAAAGAGGTAACAGAGGCTAGAGCTAAGGCTACCCAAGAAGCAAGGAAAGATATGATTAGGGTTCCTCTTTATCAGAGCAGAACCATTCACCATGATGTTATTGGTAAAAGTGGAGCAGCAAAGGTCATTTTAAGAAGAGCCAAGGCGGGTACTGGTGTTATTGCTGGTGGTGCTATGAGAGCTATTTTTGATTCTTTAGGGGTTCATGATATTGTTGCTAAATCTTTAGGGTCTAGTAATGTATATGCAATGATTGCTGCGACTTTTGATGCGTTATCTCAACTTTCTTCTCCAAAGAATATTGCTGAAAGGAGAGGGAAGAACTTAAATGAGATATCGACTCAGTCTATAAAAGGGCAACAAGAAGTAATATCAGAATAATTTGAGCTATATTCTTTAGGGGGCTGATAAAAAGATATCGCAATTGTGGAAGACCAGTGAAATCTGGGATGAGGCGAATCAAACTGGGCTATTAGTGAGCAGTCACTTAGAGTGAGTTATTTTAGTGGCATGAAGCATTAGACCTCCTGCAAAACTCTATGCCTATAAGTAGGCGAGCGGTGAGTGATGACGTCACCAACTTTCCATCAATTGACTATAGCTATAGTTTCTTGTTAAAGTAATGTTATAAGTAATAATTGGGTTGTAGAAATTTATGAATAGTGATAAAGAAAAAATGAATGATGCAAAAGTTAAAGTTACCCAAATTGGTAGTACTATAGGTCGTAAATATGATCAAGAAGAAACCTTGATAGGCTTGGGTTTAAATAAAATGCATAAATCTGTTATTTTAAAAGATACAAGCTCTATTAGAGGGATGATCAGAAAGGTACAACATTTATTAAAAGTAGAAAATATAAATTAGAGTTTATAAAATGAAGTTAAATGAGTTATCTAACAATTTTGGTGCCAAGAGAGATAAAAAAAGGGTAGGACGCGGTATTGGGTGCGGTAAAGGCAAAACATGCGGTAGAGGTGTTAAGGGTCAAAAATCTAGATCTGGTGTAGCTATCAAGGGTTTTGAAGGCGGGCAGATGCCAATGATTAAAAGATTACCAAAGAGAGGGTTTAATTGTCCTAGTTCTAAGAAATATAATGTAGTGAATATTGCCGATATAGAATTTTTAATATCAGAAAGTCGTTTGAATTCAACGGAAGTTATCACAAAAGATAAGTTAGTTGAAGTAGGGTTAATTAAGAATAGTAAGTTGTTGGTTAAATTATTATCTGTTAGCAGCGGTGAATTTAATAGTCCCTTATCGTTTCAATTAGATGCTTATTCGGCATCTGCTAAAAAGATAATTGAGCAAGTTGGTGGTCAAATATTGTAATTTATGAGCTTAAAATCCACACAAAAATCTAATAAAGACTTAGCTAATAGAGTTATTTTTACTATTCTAGCTCTTATAATATGTAGATTTGGTTCATTTATTCCTATAGCGGGTATTGATTCGGTTGCGTTGAGCAGTGTGGCTGAACAGAACCAATCTGGTTTACTTGGTATGTTTAACATGCTATCTGGTGGTTCTCTAGGTAGGATGTCTATTTTTTCTTTAGCAATTATGCCATATATAACTGCATCAATTATTATTCAATTGATGTCAATAGCCTACAAGCCGTTAGAGAATTTAAAAAAAGAAGGCGAGGCTGGTAAAAGAAAAATCAATCAGTTATCTAGATATTTAACTGTTTTATTAGCTTCTTTTCAGGCGTATGGTGTGGCAATAAGTTTGGAACATGTTGTAACTAATGTTGGACCTGTAGTGATTATACCTGGGCTTTTTTTCAAGGTTACTACTGTTATCACCTTAGTTGTAGGTACCATGTTCTTAATGTGGCTTGGTGAACAGACTACTGGTAGAGGTATTGGTAATGGATCCTCATTGATTATATTTATAGGTATAGTATCTGGAGTACCAAGTGCTATTATAAGTATGTTTGAGTTGTCAAGAAGTGGAGGATTGTCTCCTATCGTGGTGATGGCTATTTGTTTAGGAGTTATTTTGATTATAGCCATGATAATTTTCTTTGAGAAGGCTCAAAGGAAAGTTTTGGTACAATATCCAAAAAGACAGGTTGGTAATAAGATTTATGGTGGTGATTCAACTCATATGCCTCTTAAGCTTAACACTGCTGGGGTAATACCACCAATATTTGCTAGTGCAATTTTATTGTTTCCGGTAACAATAGCTAATTTTTCTAGCAATAATTCGGAAATTATGAATTTAGTAACTTTCCATTTAGGGCATGGAAAACCTCTATATATTTTGTTGTATGTTGCGTTGATAATGTTTTTTAGCTTTTTTTATACAGCAATAGTTTTTAATTCAGAAGAAACAGCAAATAATTTGAGGAAATATGGGGCATATATTCCTGGAAAAAGACCTGGTAAAAATACTTCGGAATATTTTGATTATTTGCTAACTAGATTAACTGTCATAGGTGGTATATATCTAAGTTTTATATGTATAGTTCCTGAAATGTTAATGAATAAATATTCTGTATCTTTTGCTTTAGGGGGAACAAGTTTTTTAATTGTTGTTAATGTTGTTTTAGATACATTTGCCCAAATTCAAACTCATTTATTTAGCAATAGATATGAGGGGTTAATAAAAAAAATGAAATTAAAAAATTAAAACTTGATTAGTGTCATATCTGCGTAAGCAGGTATCTAGATTCCGCACTGAAGCGGGAATGACAATAGTAGTCTGGAATGATAAATTTTGCGTTTAAAGATAGATGTTGTGATTTGGATATATTCAAATTTCCTTCGAACAACCTACTATTTATAAGCTTTGCAAAAAATTTGATTATTGAGTAATAGACTCTTTGGGTTTGTAGACTGTTTTTTTGCGATTTTTAAATTGCTTTGTGAATATTTTAGAGTTTTTGTAGCTAATTCTTAAAATAATGTACTTTTATACTTAGTGGTAAGTATATATTATGTTATATATCTAAAGATGGGTTTAAAGTGATTATAGTGCTTATAGGATCTCCTGGCTCAGGGAAGGGAACTCAAGGGCAGTTATTGGCAGGAAAGTTAAATTTACCTCATGTGTCTACAGGCGATATATTTAGACAAATGGTAAAGGTCAATAATGAAGAGGGGTTGTTAATTCAACAGTATATGGCACAAGGAAAACTTGTCCCTCATCAATTGGTAAATAATGTAGTTAAAAAGTTTTTAACTCAGGATATATATAAAAATGGTTATGTTCTAGATGGTTATCCTCGTAATCTAGAGCAAGCTAGCTTTCTTAGAGAATTTGCTAGTCAAAAGATTAAAGTGGTGTTTTTTGAGATAGACGATCAAGTAATTATTAAGAGGATTTTGGGTAGATTTAGTTGTGCAAATTGTAAACAAATTTATAATAGTTACTTTATTAAACCTAAGATTGATAATGTTTGTGATGTTTGTGGATCGGATAAGTTCATTCATCGACAAGATGATGATGAACAGACTATTAAACATAGAATAGAAGAATATAAGATAGAAACTTATCCGTTACTTAGCTATTATAGAGATAATAGTGAATTCTATGTTGTTGATGCAAGTAAGGATAAGCAAGAAGTAGAAGATGTTTTAGATAAAATGTTAGAAATTATTTGACTTTAAGGGATATTTTTATATTATTCCCTTTTGGTTGTTATCAAAATTTGGAGATTATTTGTGGCAAGAATAGCGAGTGTTAACATTCCAGCAAACAAAAGATTAGTAGTGAGTTTAACATATATTTATGGACTCGGCTCTTCTGCTGCAGGAAAAATTTGTCAGAAGACTGGGATATCTGAGAGTAAAATGGTTAAAGACTTAACTGATCAAGAACTTATTGTTTTACGTAGTGTTATTGAAAAAGAATATAAAGTAGAAGGTGATTTAAGAAGAGAAGTAACTCTTAACATCAAGAAGAAAAAAGATATTAGAAGTTACCAAGGTCTCAGGCATATAAGAAAACTGCCTGTGCGAGGACAAAATACTCATTCTAATGCTAGAACAAGAAAAGGCAAAGCTATTGCAATTGCCGGTAAGAAAAAAGTTACAAAGTAATATGGTATAATAATGAGTCAGGCTAATACTAAGATCAAGAAAAAAAGAAAAAATATCACTCTTGGTGTTGTTCATATAAAAACAACTTTTAATAATACTATTGTGACTTTTACAGATGTGCAAGGTAATGCTATAGCGTTCTCAACAGCCGGTACACATGGTTTTAAAGGGGCTAGAAAAGCTACTCCTTATGCTGCTCAAATAACTGTTGATAAAGCCTCAGAAGCAGCAAAAGAGCATGGTCTTAAAACTGTTTCAATTAGAGTGCAAGGGGCAGGGGCGCAAAGAGAATCGGCTATGCGGGCAGTGTTTAGTCAAAATTTTATAGTTACCTCAATTTTGGATGTTTCAGCCGTTGCTCATAACGGTGTTAGATCGCCAAAGAGAAGAAGAGTGTAGAGAGATAGGTAGTAAATAATGTTATCATTAAATAAAAACTGGAACTCACTGATCAAGCCGAAGATCGTGTATGACAGTCCTGATAAGAATACTAATATATTAAAAGTTGTAGTTGAACCTCTAGAGAGAGGCTTTGGTCTAACAATAGGTAATGCTATGAGGAGAATTTTGCTTTCTTCTCTTCAGGGTGCTGCAATAACTTCGATAAAAATACCAGGGGTGGTGCATGAATTTTCTGCTATACCTGGTGTTAAAGAAGATTTAGTTGATGTAGTTTTAAATCTTAAGTCCTTAGTCATTAAGATGCATTCTTCCGAAAAGAAGGTTGTAAGATTAAGTGCTACTGGACCTTGTGTGGTGACTGCCGGTATGATTGGGGCAGGTCATGATGTGGAGATATTAACTCCTAATCATATGATTTGTACCTTGGCAAAAGGAGTCCAGCTTGAAATGGAACTAGTGTGTGAGACAGGAAAAGGTTATGTTCCTGCTGTGAGTAATGTTGATTCAGAAGCTGCTATTGGGGTAATCCCAATAGATGCGTTATTTAGTCCTGTAAGGAAGGTTACTTATAAAGTTGATAATACACGTGTTGGTCAGGTTACAGATTATGACAAGCTAATTATGATCGTTGAAACTAATGGTAGTATTTCTCCTGAAATGTCTATAGCCATTGCTTCTAGAATTCTGCAGGATCAGTTGCAATTATTTATTACATTTGAAGAACAAATGGAAGATAAGCAGGATAAATTAGAAGAATTATCATTTAATCCAGCCTTGTTGAAAAAAGTTGAGGAATTAGAATTATCTGTCAGATCTCAAAATTGTTTGAAAAATGATAATATAATCTATATAGGAGATCTTGTTATCAAAACGGAAGGAGAAATGCTGAGAACTCAAAATTTTGGTAGAAAATCTCTTAATGAGATCAAAGATATATTAGCCACTTTTGGCTTGAAATTTGGTATGGACGTAGCAGGCTGGCCTCCTGAAAATATTCAGGATTTATCTAAGCGTTACGAAGATCCATATTAATTTAAGGTAACAATATGCGACATAAAATTAAGGGTAGAAAACTCAACAGAACAAGTAGTCATAGGCAGGCGATGTTTGCTAATATGGCTGTGGCACTTGTGATGAATGAGCAAATAAAAACAACTTTACCTAAAGCTAAAGAGCTTAGACCTTATATTGAGGTACTAGTAACTAAGGCTAAGAAGTCTGATTTAGCCACTAGAAGAATGGTGCTTGCTAAAATCAAAGATAAAGTGGCAACTGAAAAACTTATTAGCGTTTTAGGTAAAAGATATAGTGAACGTCCAGGTGGATATACTAGGATAATAAAGGCTGGTTCTCGCTATGGCGATATGGCTCCACTGGCTTATATTGAGTTCGTTGATAGAGATGTAAATAGTAAAGGTTGTATGACTCCACAAGCAGAAAGTCATAATCATGAAGAACAAAATTAATGAATCTGTAGGAAAATAATAAATATGGCTAATCATTCATCAGCAAAAAAGGCAATAAGACAAACAATTAAAAAAACTTTAATAAATAAGAATAGAGCGAGTAGAATTAAAACCTATTTAAAAAAAGTTTTGCAAGAAGTTGCTAGCGGTTCAAAAGAATCGGCCAGATTAGCGTTGATTGTTGCACAATCTGAAATAATGAAAGGCGTAACAAATAATATTATCAAGTTAAATACCGCCTCACGTAAAATCAGTAAATTATCTCAAAAAATTAAAAACATGAACTAGTCTTTACCTTTACAGTTAAGTAGATTGTTATAGTCAATTCAGAAGAATTGACTATAGTTATAAGCTCTGCAAAAAACTTGATTATCGAGTATAAGGGGTCATATGCTAAAGATTTCAGCTTTTATTATCACAAAAAATGAAGCCGCTAGAGTGACAAGAGCTATCAACAGTGTTAAGGGCATTGTCGATGAGATTATTGTTGTTGATAGTGGTAGCACTGATAATACAGTACAAATTGCTAGAGATTTAGGAACCAAAGTAATTTTTAACGAATGGAGTGGTTATGTTAAACAAAAAACTTTTGGTGAAAATTTATGTCAGAATGATTGGATATTAAATATTGATGCTGATGAAGAGCTGTCAAAAGAATTACAGGATGAAATAGAATTTATATTTGCTTCAAATATTCAAGATAATTATTTAGCTTATCGTACTAAAAATGTTATATTGCACCGTAACGATCATAAAGTTCGTCGCTTTGCTCCTTATCATAAATTCATCAGATTATATAACCGTAAATATAGTAGTTTTTCTAATAATATGAGTACTACTACTCATGATTCGGTGTTATTTAACCCAGATATTAACCCACAAGACAAAATCTATGAGTTAAATGGTATAATTTATCATAGGTCTGGCATGTCAATTGAGCAAATGGTAGCTAAGGCAAATTTTTATTCTTCCGAGCAGGCAGAAGATTTCGTCAAACTAGGTAGGAATCCATCAAAAATAAGAATTGCTACAGAAATTATTTTTTATTTTCTAAAATCATTCTTTATAAGACGATATTGGGTATTTGGTTTTGATGGTTTTGTTGACTCTATGATTCTTGCTTTTGGACGATTTATAAGACTCGCTAAAGCAAGAGAGATTTTAAATAATAAAGAATACGCTAAAAACCAAGAAAATATAGAATTATTAAAATAAGTGCTTGCATAAGGTGAAATTTTATTATATAGTGCCAGCAACTAAATAAACCGTATTAAACGGTTATTTTGGTAGAATAAAAAAGCAATCATTAATAATTAAGAGGTAAATATGCAATTATTGAAACAATTTTTTTATAAAGGATATTACGGTGGTGTATCAGCGTTATTTAAGCAGGGCTTATTTCACGCTGTAAAAACAGGTAATAAAGATTTAACAAATCATTTACTTACTAAAGCTAATGTAAATAATCAGGATGAAAATGGCAATACTGCATTACACTATGCTATAAAAAATAATTATTCTGGTATAGCTGAAATGTTATTAGGATGGGAGGCAAACCCAAATGTAACTAATAATAATGGTATGACACCATTAAATATTGCCTCTGCAGACAATCATCCTAATTGTAGAAAAATACTGTTAGATAATGGTGCCAAAATAACAAACGCAGATTTATGGTATGCACTGCGGAATAAGGAGATAGGCACTATGTACGATCTATTAGCCAATAAACAAGTGCATTCATCACCTAAGATAAGTAGTAATTTAAAAGAATTCACTAAAAATGCAGGCTCCTTACTTGAAGTAATAAAGGATTACTTGAGTGATATTACTATTGATAATTCTTTATGCGACAATGTGCATAATAATGATGTAACATTATTAGCTGATGACATATAGTCAATTCAGGGGAATTGGGTAGCAGGAACGATGGAGCGACGACGTCACCAACTTCCCATCAATTGACTATAGTGAATTAACTTGAATTGGCAACGTTATAAATCCGATTAGTATTTATCCTTAACGTCATAGTTCAGAGCCACTTTAGTAGCGACTAATACTACAGTTGTAGATTGAATGTGAGTGTTCACGATTTTTTTTGCTATTTTTTTGTGATGAATAAAAAAACCTGATCACCAAGCGTCATTGCGAGGAGACCGTAAGGTCAACGAAGCAATCCATTTCTAATCACTTTCCTGGATTGCTTCGTCGGTCTGGCAACCACAACTGTTGAAAGTTAGAAGGTAAAGCGGGTTTTAGATAGGTTTTCTGTCATTGCGAGACCACGCAAGTAGGTCNGGTCTTTCTTGCTAATAGACGTGGACCACATACGACTTTTAAACTATCCGGTCTAAAACCACTTCCTCTTCTAACTTTCAACAGTTGTGGTTGCCAGACCGACGAAGCAATCCAGGAAAGTGATTAGAAATGGATTGCTTCGTTGACCTGACGGTCTCCTCGCAATGATTCTTGGTGATCAGGTTTTTTTATTCATCACAAAAAAATCGTGAATGCTCACATCTAAACTACAACTGTAGTACTAGAAACACAGTTTTATTCCATACCAATAAAATTAGCTCATATCAAATTAGAGAGCGGAGAATATTTATCGGTAGTATATAGAGAAATATGAGCAACGGGGCTAAAATATATCGACGAAGATGGGATATCGAGACGGCATTTAAAGGATGCAAGAGTAATGGGTTTCGAATGGAGGATAGCCATATAAAGGACAAAGTGAGATTTGAAAGTTTTATTAAATGCATATTTATAGCTTATGCGATAACTATAAAAATAGGGTCAATTGAAGAACTAAAACAACCAATCAAAATGAAGAAAGCATTAGGGTGCAGGGCTTATTCCGTACTTCAATTAGGAATAAAATTAATTAAACAATCTTATAGTTGTTTTAAATATTCTCTTGATTCAGTTATTATAAAGTTGCTTAAATTATATGATTTGCAATCAATTTAGCATTTTTGTCCAGTAGTGTGATAAGTAATAGGCGAGCATTGAGCGATGACGTCACCAACTTTTCATCAATTGACTATATAGGCATCCTCATCGCTCCTGCTACCCAATTCCCCTAAATTGACTATATTAGCTAAAAGTTTTTTTGCAAAAAAAGTACAACTAAAAACCATATAGTAATCAAACATATCCAAAGTCCACCTCTAATGTCATACGTACGTCTGACTAGAATCTTTAGAGTAGCCTCAGTCTTTCTGGCTTCTTTTAGACAATCTGATCTCATAGCAATTATGTAACCTGATATAGCTATAATCTTACTATATAGTTGTTTTAGATCTTTGTCATATTTTGCATCGAATGTTTTTTCGTCAAGATCATTTTGCACAAAACCCCCTGATTATGATAATAGGAAAAATATTCCTATTAATTGTTGAGTAAAATAATAATTTAGGTTGCATTTTTAATAAAAAAGTTGCTAAATAAGCAATAATATATTTGATTATCAGATAAATATTGTATATATTCATAAAGCATTTCCTTTTATGATTGGGTTTTTTAGGGTTAGTAACATTTTTCTTATATTCAACTTATACATATTGACAAGTGGTTGAATTTATATATAAAATGGTTACGATTCCTAAAGTTTATCTTACTAAAAGAGTTTATTAAATTTATTTGGTAAGACAAACAACTTTATTATAAGGTTTTTTTTGTCAAGAAAAAAACCGTTTTTCACGGATAAATTTATAAAAGATTATGTTTAATGGGTTGGTTTGAAAATATAAAGGATTTCCTTAATAAAAAAATGAAGGAGGAAGGGCTAAAGGTAGGTCAACTAGCTGAGGCTTCAGATGTTCCTGAAACTACTATGAGGAAGATGCTAGATAATCGGCGTCCTGAGATAAAAAACATACTCAAACTAGCTGATTATTTTAAATGCTCTGTCAATGAATTGTTGGGTAGAGAGGAATTTGACTCTGGAGAAAAACAACAATATGCTAAACTATCTCCTGAAGAATTAAGTGCTAATTTAAGGAGTTTTATCAATAAGGAGCTAAGCAAAAACGATTTAACTCAGTCTGAGTTAGGGAAAAAACTTGGTCTTAGTGAAGATGCATTACGTCCTTTTTTAAAAGAAGATGATACTCAAAAAATGCTATCTAGTGTTACATTGGTACTTCTTGCCGATTTTTTTAAAGTGTCTGTTGATGGGATGATTGGTAGAACTCCGAATCTCGCAAGAGAACAGCAGATAGAAAAACCTTTAGATAACATAAAAAACCTAAGTCCTGAAGTTCTAAAAGCTGCTCAACTTATCGGCAAATCTATCAAAAATGATATATCTAAGGTTCCGGCTGATGAAAAAGCTGCACCCCGCCATGTTAGCTCTGTAACTAAGAAACCGCATAGTGAAAGAAGCAGATAATTCTTTTGGGTAAATAGTAGGTTATTTGATGCAAGAACGTATCCGTAATATTAGAGGGCTATTTGCTAAGTATAAAATAGATGGCTATATAGTATCATGTAACGATCAATATCTTAATGAGTATGTTCATCAAAGTGCTAAGCGACTGCAATATATAACTAACTTTAGCGGATCAAATGGTATTGCGGTGATCTGCAAAGGTAAGGCGGTATTTTTTACAGATGGTCGTTATCTAGAACAAAGTAAACATGAACTAGATCAAGAAACTTTTAAGATTTTTGATATTAAAGATTTAGCACATTTTCCTTGGGATGACTATTTAGGTAATGATGGTATATTGGGATATGATTCGAAACTCTTTACTAATGTTAAGTTACAAACATTTGCTAAAATAAGATCCCGTTTACAGAAGATATCTGATAATTTGATAGACCAAATTTGGTATGATAAACCTGATCAGCCATCATCAAAAATATATATTCATGATGATAAATTTTCTGGTCAATCATATAGTAATAAAATTGCCATATGCCGCAATCTACTAACTAAATATTCCGCCGATACGATGATTGTTACTTCAACAGATTCAATATGCTGGCTATTAAATCTCAGAGCAAGTGACACTCCATATTCACCATTGATGCTCGCTATAGTTCTAATCACTCAAGACCAACTATATTTATTTACTAACCCGAATAGAGCTAATCAAGAAATTATGATTGCTCGTCCTGACATAACTATTTTATCGGAAGAAAGATTTGCCGGTATATTGGGTCATGCTAATAAGGTTCTCGTTGATGAAAATTTTGCCTCAAGTTACATTATGGATTTGCTCAATAATAAACTAGTAGAAAAAATTAACGACCCTTGTCAACTATCGAAAGCAATTAAGAATGATATTGAGATTAAACACGCAGTTAATTTTCATATTAATGACGCGGTAGCACTATGTGAATTTTTGGCATATTTGTTTGAGCTACCAAATTTACAAGATCAAACTGAGTATGATTTAGGAGAAATATTAACCGAATTTAGATATAAGCAAGATCAATATGTTACGAATAGTTTCCCAACTATATGTGGTTTTAAGGAAAATGGTGCGATAATTCATTACCGAGCAACAAGCCATCAAGCAAAAAAAATCTTAGGTAAAGGTATATTATTAATTGATTCTGGTGGACAATATAAAGGCTGTACTACTGATGTAACCAGAACCTTTGCTATAGGTGACCCTACCGAGGAGCAAAAATTACGTTATACTCAAGTTCTTAAGGGACATATTGCTCTATCGATGATTAAGTTTCCGGTCAATATTACTACAGGAAGCCATTTAGATGTATTAGCTCGACAATTTTTGTGGAGGGATGGGCAAGATTATCCGCATGGTACAGGTCATGGGGTTGGTAGCTTTTTAAATGTCCATGAAGGGCCACAAAATATTAATTTACGTAGTAACGTGATTTTACAACCAGGTATGATTGTGTCTAATGAGCCTGGTTACTATAAAATCAACGAATTTGGTATTAGAATAGAAAATTTGATGTATATCAGAAATAGCTTACAGGATGTAAATTATTTAGAGTTTGATACTCTTACCATGGTTCCTTATGCAAATGAGTTAATAGATTATAAAATGCTAAACGAAGATGAAATAAGTTATATAAAACAATATTATCAAAAAATTAAACAACAAGTTTATCCCCTACTGTCAATTAGAGGGCAGCAATGGTTAGGCAATCAATTATTTTCATATATATAGTAAATTCAGCAAAAATTGGGGCTAGGAGGCTGCCTACGATAACTAATTAATTAGTTATTGCAGGGGCAGCCTTCTAGTGGTAAATAGAACAGTTAAAATATGTTTTTTACTTTACCTAAGCAAAAATATCTATCTTCGTTATTGCATAGTTCACGACCCCATTTGTTTCATTTTGTTTTTCTTGATAGCATAGCTAATCATCTCATCAATAACATTGTTTTGTATGGTTCTTGCAATATCCTTCTCATTTTTTTTCTGAATTTCCTGGTTTTTTTTCTTATCAATTTTCCTTGATTTTATATAAGCAAAATACGCCTTATCTTTTGACTGAAAAACTGGAGTATTGGAGCCAATATTAGTCCGGAAAATTGCTGATAATAATTCTGCTGGTAGCTGATGATTATTATGAATTTCAGATCTAGAAAAAGCTGTAGATTGGCTAGTAATAACTTTCAAAAATTCTTTATTCTTAGTTGGGGTGTACTCTTTAGCAATAGTTTCTATGGTTTTTAAATTTAGACCTTTTAAATATTGTTCATTCCATAGTTTCTGTACTTGCTCTTTAACTACCGAGAATTCTTGCACTTTGCTTGGTTGAATAGACTTAATCTCAACCAATATAAAAGCTCCTTTTTCAGTTAATTCTATTGGATATGATAATTCCCCTTCTGCAAGATCGAAAATACTGTCTGCATTTTGGGCAATATCAATTTTATTAACTGCTAAATCCTGATAACTTATAGACTCTAAATTTTGTATGGGTAGTTCATATTTCCCAGCAATTTCTGTTAAACTTGAGCCAGATGCAACGTCATCTTCTAGATTTTTAATCATTAATAGTTTCAATTCTTCTGCTTTTTGTTGTTGCAGTAATTCATTAACTTGTTTTTTGACCTCGCTAAACTTTTTATTAGCAAATTCTTCTTTGTTGTCCTGATAAAAATTTAATAACTCCTTATCATTATTATGAATTTTTTGGCATAACATTTCACTTGATATTTTTACATAAGACAAATTACGTTTTTCCGGTACTTCAAACAATGTTAGGTTGTTTTGGTATAAATCTTCTAATTGCGATGTGGTTGGAGGAGTTATTACTAAGTCTTTAGATTGACGTCGTAGATCAATTTGTACAAGTTCTACATCTCTTGTTTCAGCTATGTAATCTACAATATTTTTGACCATTATCTTTGGTGTAGGAAATGATTCTATAAAAATACTAATTAGAAGATTCTTTAAAGTATGTTCTTTAATGTCAGAAAAATAATCTTCTTCATTAATGTAAGAATTTTTTAAAAAACCTTTAAATCGCTCTATGTCAAATAGACCTTGTTCATTTTTAAAATTAGGATTTTCCTTAATTAACTCGATCACAGTATCATCAGTTAAATCTAAATTATAATAGCTAACTAAATAGTTGATAATACGGTTATTGATAAGTTTTTTAATAATAAAATTATCAATATTTAACTGTTTTATATCTTCTTCACTAAGATTTGTGTCACTTTGTCTTTGAATAGCCCGAATTTGTTCGGCTTTTTCTTTTAGAAAATCTTCTTGGCTAATATTATTTGCATCAGAAAAGGTAATCAAATCAAAATTATTGCTAGTATGTAATACATCTTTAATTCCCCATCCAACAAAGGCGAAGGCAATTACGCCAAGTAGAATACGCATTACAAAACTATCAGCAGCGTTTCTAATATTATTTAACATAAATATAAAATTTTTCTTCTTTAAGTGTTTATAATACACTAAAATAGTTCGTCCACTAATATCTGCAAGTAATTTTTATGAAAAAACTTATTATTGTTAATTGGAAAATGCATATGAGCTTAGATGAGGCATTTAAATTTTGTACTAAGCTTACAGAACAACAGTATAATAATCAGCTTATTATAGCTCCTCCTGTTCCTTATCTTGCTTATCTATCTGACAAATTCAAATTTTTAGAGTTTTGTGGACAAAATGTCAGTCGATTTGTAGGGCAGGGGAGTTACACTGGAGAATATTCTAGCTTACTATTAAAACTGAGTAAAATTAATTACTCTATTGTTGGTCATAGTGAACGAAGAAATTTCTTACAAGAATCTAATGCATTAATAAGACAAAAAGCAGAAAATTGTTTGGAGTCTCAAGTCACCCCTATTATTTGTATTGGAGAGGATTTAGCTATACGACAAAACAATAATTATAAAGATTTTTTATTAAAGCAGTTAGAGGAATCTTTACCAAATATAGTAGGTGAACAAAATTTAATAGTAGCATATGAACCAATTTGGGCTATAGGAACAGGAATTACTCCTGGACAAGAACAATTAACAGAAATATTTGATGCTCTTAATTATTATCTCAAGCAAAGGCAAGTTGCAAATAATATCAGCTTAGTATATGGTGGATCTGTAAATTTAGATAATATAGAAAAGATATTAAGTATACAGAATATTGATGGGGTTATGGTTGGCAAATCCTCACTTGATTATCAAATGCTAGTTCAAATGTTAAATTATAGGGTTTTTAAAAAATGATAAATATATTACTTTTTGTTCATATTGTGATAGCAATATTGCTAATTATTGTAATTTTGATGCAAAAGACTGGTAGTGATGGATTAAGTGGTATTGGTGGTGGTAATGGGACTATGGGTGTTGTTGCAGGTCGGACGGTGGTTAATTTCTTGACTAGAACTACGGTAGTACTTGCCACGTTATTTATGATTAACGCTGTTATTCTGGCTAATCTGTCTTCTAAGAAGAATTCGGGAATAATTAAGAAAATAGAGCAAGTTGATGATAAGCAACAAGAATCTAGCTTGCCTATTGCGAAATAGAATTTAAGGAGCCACTGTACTTATGCAAAAAATAATTGACTTACATAATATCAAAATTGGCAATGCTCTACCATTTATTTTGATTGCTGGTCCATGCCAAATAGAAACTCTAGATCATGCACTATTTATGGCAGACAAGCTTGTGACTCTTACGGCTAAACTTAACATACCATTTATTTACAAATCATCATTTGACAAAGCAAATAGAACTTCAATTAATGGTCTTCGTGGTAGTGGGCTTGACAAAGGGCTAGAAATTTTGTATAAGGTAAAATCAACCTTTAATTGTCACATTCTTACCGATGTTCATACAGAGGGTCAATGTGCTAGGGTTGCTGAAATTGTTGATATAATCCAAATTCCCGCTTTTTTATGTAGACAAACAGATTTATTGCGGGCTGCCGCACTGACCAATAAGGTAGTTAATGTGAAAAAAGGACAATTTCTTGCTCCTTGGGATATGAAGAATGTTCATACTAAGCTGGAAAGCTTTGGGGCTAAGAATATCATGCTTACCGAGCGGGGAGTATGTTTTGGTTACAACACATTAGTATCAGATATGCGTAGTTTGCCAATTATGGCAGAAACTGGAGCTCCAGTAATTTTCGATGCAACCCATTCGGTTCAGCAGCCAGGTGGTATAGGCAATAGTAGTGGTGGCGAGAGGAAATATGTTGAAATACTGGCAAGAGCAGCTATTAGTGTTGGAGTCGCTGGTGTTTTTATGGAAGTTCATCAAGAACCAGATAATGCTCCAAGTGACGGACCTTGTATGATTAAGCTGTCTGATTTAGAACCTATATTATCTAGATTGAAGAGATATGATGATATAACTAAAAATTTTACATTATAGTATAGTCAATTCAGGAGAATTGGGTAGCAGGAACGATGGAGCGACGCCTATAAGTAATCACACTACTGGATAAAAATGTATCAAGGGTTGAAAAGGCTAGCAAATAGAATATTTTAGAGAGAGCAAAATCATTTAGGGATATCTTTAGTATATGTCAAACACTATGATTCCAAAGCTGAAAGCGGTGGCTTATCATTTGGGATAGTTATTATAAAATTGCTTAAATTATATGATTTACAATCAACTTAGTATTTTTGTCCAGTAGTGTGATAAGTAATAGGCGAGTATTGAGCGACGACGTCACCAACTTCTCCTCAATTGACTATACTATGCAATAATACAGCGATAAGTAAAGGTTTTTGCGTTGGGTGATTGATCTATAAGACATTAAACCAAGCTTTATTTAAGCAATCGTATCTATTTGATCATAGTACCCTACAATTTTTGTAACAATGTAGGGAAGTAGGGATCAAAATCGGTAATTGAGTCATACTCCAAAATTC
>NZ_MWZE01000110.1 GCF_002259525.1 Rickettsia endosymbiont of Culicoides newsteadi
CAAGTGAAAATGCCTTGTTCAAATTGGTTTTTTGTGCTATAAAACAGATTACAGCAAAGTGGAATATGCCAATCCCAGATTGGGCGGTAACCGTTTCCCAGCTAGATATTTTCTTCCCTGATAGGTTGAATTTTAGACTATGATATTCTATACTGACACAGCTCAGCGAACGTTCTCATATGTTTTAGATAATCTTCATCCTAATCCTGTCGTTGATTTAGTAGGTGATTCTTTAATCATATAACAATATGTAATTCGAGCGTCATTGCGAGGAGAATGGATTGCCACGACCACTATGTGGTCTCGCAATGACCTCTTGTACTTTTAAACATTCGCTATTTAGCATAATTTGTTAAAACAGACTTATTACGATCATAATAAAGTTTCATAATCACAGAAGCAGTTTCTTCTACAGATCTTCTTGAAACATCAATTACCGACCATCCTTGTTGTTCGCAAATTTGTTTTACTTGCATACATTCTTCCTGGACTACTTTAAAATTAGTATAGCTAGTATTATCACTTATCTGTAAAGAATGCATTCTAGTTTCTCTTATTTCAATCAATCTAGCTGGATCAATAACTAAACCAATTATAAGTTGTTTTGTTACATTTCCTAAAATATCTAAAAATGGATAACCATGTATATAAGGTATATTTGCCGTTTTAAATCCATTATATGCTAAATATACAGAAGTCGGTGTTTTTGAGGTTCTAGAAGGACCAACCAGAATAATATCAGCTTCGTCTAATTCACTAGTCATCTGACCATCATCATGTCTAAATGTATAATCAATAGCATGAATTTTATCAAAATAACTTTCATCAAATTCATAATCATAAACTAAACTTCCTTCTGTTTCTACACCTAAAAAAGCTGAAATTTCTTTTACGATTCTACCTACGACAGAAATACAAGGAATTTTCAAATCATAACAAAATTTAGTTAAATTTCTTCTTAGTTCATAATCTAAAATAGTGTATAATACCAAGCCTGGCTTCATTTTAATTTTCCTCAAAACCTCATTCAACAATTCTACATTTCTTAACATTGGCCAATGATATAATTTTGACTCAATTTTACTAAATTGTGACAAAGCAGTATGAGCTGCATGCTTAACTGCTTGTACTGAAGAGTCTGAAACCAAGTGAATAACTAGCTTGTTCATAACTTATTAGTATTTGTGGATAATTTTTTATTCATACTTTAATATCTATATTAAAATTAACCAGTAATTAGGTATATATATCATGTATCAAGAGGTTAATAAACTATAAAATACAAAGAATAACTTTGTGGATAATTTTGTGTGTAAAATGCTAGATATCCAATATCCATCACGTTTCCTAACTTTAAACACATAAATTACTATAATTATCCACTTAAAAAATAATTATATAAATAATGTGAGTAATAATTACAATCAATATATTATACTAAGTAATTTAACAATAAAAAATGTGTATAACTACGTGTATATATAATATATCTACATATAAACAATCTCTACAACAACTAAAAAAATACTATATAACTATATAGATTAATATGGACTATATTTATGAACCAGATATTACAAACTTTTAAGAAAAATAATAATTATACTCCAATTTGGCTAATGCGTCAGGCTGGTAGATATTTACCTGAATACCAAAAAATAAGAAAAACTGTTAGTGGTTTCCTAAATTTATGTTATGATGTTAATAAGGCTGTAGAAGTTACCTTACAACCAATAAGAAGATATAATTTTGATGCAGCTATAGTTTTTTCTGATATTCTTGTTTTACCTGATGCACTAGGCTGGGATGTTAAATTTGAAGAAAATATAGGACCAATATTACGTAAATTTCAATCAAAAGAAGATTTTAAATATCTTAAAGAAAATTCTAGTGAAAAATTAAATGTAGTTTATGAGATAATAAATAAAATTAAAGCAAATTTGCCAACTGATACTGTACTAATAGGCTTTGCCGGTAGTCCATGGACGGTAATGACTTATATGCTTGAAGGAAGAGGTAAGCAAAGTTTTGAGACAAGTAAAAGATTTATTTATGAAAATAATAATTTAGCACAAGAACTTCTAGACTTTATCACTGAGAAGACTATTATCCACTTAATAGGACAAGTAAGAGCTGGAGCGGACTTAGTACAATTATTTGATTCATGGGCAGGGATATTAGAAGAAACAGAATATGACCAGTTTGTTATACAACCAACAAAAAAAATAGTAATAGCTTTAAAAGAACAATTTCCTTACTTACCGATTATAGGTTTTCCAAGAGGTTCTGGGCTTTTATATGAAAAATATATTAATAATACTGGTGTAGATGTTATTGGGTTGGATCAATTTGTACCGGTTAGTTCTATGAAATTATGGAGCGAAAAAATTATTGTACAAGGTAATCTAGATCCTTTTATATTACTTACTAATCAAGAGATTATTGAGGAAAAAGTTAGTAAAATAATTTTAAATTTTAAAAAAAAGAACTTTATATTTAATCTTGGACATGGTATATTACCAAATACACCAGTTGAAAATGTTGAGTTTTTAGTTAATTATGTCAGAAAATTTAGATATTAAAATCTCTCAAAAAAAAGTAGCTATTGTACTTTTTAATCTTGGTGGACCAGAGAGTTTAAGCTCAGTTAAGCAGTTCTTATTTAATTTATTTTATGACAGAGCGATTATTAATCTACCAAATCCTCTGAGATTTATTATTGCTAAAATAATATCAATTACCAGGAATAAAAAATCTCAAAAAATATACTCTCTAATAGGTAATAAGTCACCTATTTTACAGGAAACAGAATCTCAGAAAGATGCTATTATAGAAAAGTTAAAAAATACTATAAATGATGATTTTAGAGTTTTTATAGCAATGCGTCATTTTTCTCCTAATTCTGAAGAAGCCGTAAGAAGAATAAATGAATATAATCCTTCAGAAATAATATTATTACCATTATATCCACATTTTTCTAGCACTACTACTGGGTCTTCGATTAAAGATTTTGTATCTTCTTTCCAAAAAAATATACATTCAAATTTAGATATACCAATTAAAACTATTTGTTGTTATCCCATTGATGATCAATTTATTAAATCTCACTTACTGTTAATAAAAAAATCATTAAAAAAGTTAAAAAACAAAGGTATTTTTCGCATATTATTTTCAGCTCATGGATTGCCTACAAAAATAATAAAAGCAGGTGATCCTTATCAATGGCAAATTGAAAAAACTGTAGAAAATATAGTGTCTAATCTTAACATAGATAATTTAGATTATAAAATAACTTATCAAAGCCGTGTTGGTCCGGTGGAATGGTTAAAACCTAACACAGAGGATGAAATTGAAATAGCTGGTAAAGAAAATAAACCTCTTATAATAGTTCCAATAGCATTTGTATCAGAGCATGTTGAAACATTAGTAGAATTAGATATTGAATATAGAAAAATAGCTGACAAATATGGGATAGAATATATTAGAACTCCCACTGTGGGGGTAAATGAATTATTTATTAATAGTCTAACTAAGATGATATCAAATTTAATTGATTGTGGAGAAGAAACGAAAAACTTGATATGTAGTTCAATTAACAAGAAAATATGTCCTGGTAATTTTACTATGTGTCCTTGTATAGTCATGTATGGACTTACCAGATAATGCAAGAAAAAAATAATATATAACGATACTGGACTGAAAAATCAAGACAAAAAAATAATAATTTTGTTTCCCATTTTTGCATTTTTCAAGCTGCAATTTGT
>NZ_MWZE01000111.1 GCF_002259525.1 Rickettsia endosymbiont of Culicoides newsteadi
GTTATGCTTTTTAGCAACTATAGCAGGAAAGTATAAGGCTTTACGCAAGTTAGAAGAACCAATTTTTGAGATAGAAGTTTTTCCTCTGACAGATGTACCAGAAGTTTTATGTTTTGGAGTAAGTCCTGCATAAGCAGCTAATTGTCTAGCATTACTGAAAGATTCTAAGTCAGGAGCTTCTGCAAGAATAGCTACAGCTGTAGCCTTACCTATGCCTGGAATAGTTTGCATGTTATCTGCCTTCTGTTTTAGAGATGTGTTATTAGTCAATATCTTGTCTATCTCAAGTTCAATATTTTCAATCTCTTTCTTAATATGCTTAGCAAGTTTAGCATAACTAGTGTACACTGATTTTGGTAAGTGCTGTTTGTGTTCAAGGTAGTTTTGAGTTTGTGCGTGTTGCTTCTTGAGATTTTGCATACAACGATATAGATCCTGTAGATATTGCAATGCTTTATCTGTAGGAATATACGGTGTCAGATCATTCTTAATTGCGAATTCTGCAATGATCATACTGTCTACTTTATCAGTCTTATGGCGTGATAACTTGCTTTTTGCAAAGGCATTGATGCATGAAGGGTTTACTACACTTACCTCATGACCATTATTATATAAAAAATCAGCAAATNACAAATTGCAGCTTGAAAAATGCAAAAATGGGAAACAAAATTATTATTTTTTTGTCTTGATTTTTCAGTCCAGTATCCTCTTAAGAAAAATAAACCTTCCATAAATTGCAATTTCGACTTTCCTCTAAATTATAACCTTATCCCGAATTGACGTTTTTTGCAAAGGCATTGATGCATGAAGGGTTTACTACACTTACCTCATGACCATTATTATATAAAAAATCAGCAAATGATTTACCATAACTACCAGTAGCTTCCATACATGCAGCTACCTTAGTAACATCATGTTTTTCAAGCCACCTAACAAACATCTTAAAACCTTGTTGATTATTATCTATTTTTGTTTGATAATATTTTTTATCAACGAGTAGTGCTATTGATAAATCTAACTTTGAGACGTCAACTCCTAGGATTGGTTTGGACATTTACTCCTCCTTGATAAACCGTTGATTTGAAGTACTAGAAGGCTTTAGCTAACCATGTTTATACAGAATAAGCATAAGCTTTTCTTAAGATACTGTTCAGCTTTAGGCGATATGAAAGAGGGCTCTTATCAGAACCGCAGACTTAGTATCTAGTCGCATCTACAGAGTCACCTCTTTCTGCCTTCAGAAGTAAGCTAACTCCTCTGAAGACGTTTTTGCAAGTACTAAATTTGACCTGCAGTTACAAGATACATGTCGCATCTATAATTGAAGATCTGCTTGAAGCAACAAAACTGAGATTTTGGACGTTATGCAGCCATTAACATCGATCGTAACATGGCATTAAAGTCGTAACATGGCATTAAAGTTTTATAGCAACTTGAAAAAACAAAAGATGGGGTTGTAACTTAAATAGAACAAAGTATAAAAATTACTATTTTTTTAAACCAATATATAATAAACTGTTACAAGAATTTTTGTTTTAGTTAATATATACTTTATTATTAAAGTAATGTAGTGGTATTTAAATGGAAGATATTAATGATTGGCAAGTAAAATACGAAAATTGTAAATATGCTGATAGGTTACTAAGTAAATTATCTGAGCTAAACCAGCAAGTAACTATACCTGTAAATATTAATGAGATTACAAAAGGTATCTATTACGCCAAAAAGTATCATGGTAGCCAAATGCGACAATCCGGCGATCCATATTACTCCCATCCGATAGAGGTGGCGTACATGGTTGCCGAATATGCCGTACTAAAGATACCAAAATACTACAGAACTGACATGATCATTACTAGTTTACTGCATGATACTATTGAAGACACAACTCTTACCGAAAACATGATTGGTAGAGTTTTTGGTAAACAAATTGCTAGTCAAGTGAAAGATTTAACCAGGGTTAAATCCTATGGAAAGATCAGTGCAGCAGAGATAATAGAGTTACTATTTCAACAAAAGAAAAAAGATGTATTATTTATTAAGTTATTTGACAGACTTCATAACATGCAAACTATTGGTGCCAAATCTCCTGAAAAGATTAATAAGATAAGAAAAGAAACTATGGAATGTTTTTTGACACTTGCAGCACACCTTGGAATAGGAAACATAGAAAAAGAAATGATTAAGCTTTGTGCACAGATACAAAAGATGGTTCACCACTAGAACTTCCTAATTTTCCAATGGGAAATGATCCTATACTTCCTTCTCTAATTTTTCAAAATGATGTAATCCAAAGGCAAATCCTATATTTATTGGCAATAAAATAATAAGTACCCCCCAATGTCCAAAACACTTTGTTATATAAACAAACCCAAAGGAAGTAACAACATATATAAAAGCACGTGATAGAGCGTAAGAAACACTAGTATAAGTAAAACGTTTGAAAACTGGAAAATGTTTAAAAAATATTGGTACTGCTGGAACGCTACAAGATATGAGTATAATAAAAATTGATTGAAATATTAACAAATTATGAGTATTACCAATATTATTTAATAAATACGGACAAATTAAGGTTAATAAAGAAAATATTACTAATTTTGTTTTAACAATCTTTAACGGGTGTATGTGATAACTTAAATACATTAACCATAAAACACTTATTAATTGTACTATTGAAAGAATAAAATTGTGTTTTATAACTTGTGTAGAGCTGTAACCAAAAGTATTTGTAAGAATACTACCACAATAGAAATAAGCAAAATAAAAACATGCAGGCCATGAACACTGTATTAAAAATAGAGAAATAGCAGTTTTTTTATTTGCTTTTTCTTTCCAAATAATGCTACTTTCTATTATAGCAGGATTTTGACTAGTTTTTTCCAGTACCAATTTTATTCGACGTTTGGCATCAGCAAATTCTGGTGTTTCTCGCAAAGTTGTTCTTGCTGCTATACCAATCACCGCAACTATTGCCCCTATAAAAAAAGCGTATCGCCAATTTATACCATTAGAAGTTATCAAAGAAGCAAAACCTACCGCTGCCATCATACCTAAAGCAATAAAAACTGAGACTGACGCTACTGCTGGATATTGGATAGGGGGAGAAGTAGCTTCAGTTAAATAAAGCTCAGCTCCTATTGCTTCTCCCATAGATGCCATTCCTTGAATAACACGACAAAAAGTAACTAATACAGTAGCAATTATTCCCTTTTCTGCATAAGTAGGAATGATAGCCATAATAATACAAGAAAGAGACATCATAAAAGTTGTGATGATAACTGTGGATTTACGACCTATATTATCGCCTAACCAACCGAATATTAAAGCTCCAAACGGTCTAAAAAAAATGTAGAACAAAAAGCAGTAGCAGAATAAATAGCAGTAGTAGATGGATCAGTTTTAGGAAAAAACAACTCATTAAGAAGTACAGCCATATGGACATATAACATTAAGTCAAAATATTCTAGAAATGTACCAATTGAAAGCAGTCCAACAGCTTCTTTTTGTTCTCTAGTTAAACTAGTATGGATAATCCTGGTATTCTCTTGAACGACTTCACTCATAATTGACCTGGTTTTGTTGTTGACTTCTGATAACTCATATTTCTCCAGTGATTAATTTCTGTATTTTGCGTTAATATATTTAGTATATAACATTTTATCGCTGCACTAAGTGGTATAAGAAGAATAATTTCTACCCGTACGTCATTGCGAGACCACGTAGTGATAGTGGCAATCCGCGCTTATTGGATTGCTTCATCGGCTACACGCCTCCTTGCAATAACGTTTTTACCCTGTCATACCTGCGTAGGAGGGAATCTGGATACCTGCATACGCTATATTATGACACAAAACAAGATTGCTTCGCCCTAGCTTCATTCCTCCTCACATGACGCCGGTTATTTTTTGCAACTTTTAAACTGCCATGATGGACTCTAAAACCGCTTCTTTCTCTAACTTTCGACAGTTGTGGTATTTTTTCCTCACGAATATTTTTTATAAGTTTAAATTTTGTTAGTAATAGTTACAATTTTAATTAAATATAACCTGCATTAAATAGTCAACTAATTTTTTATTAAAAAAACATAGTAATATCTCTTTATATTTCTTTCAGAGGTGATTAGTGTAATAATATTCTCTCTATAGCTAAATTATTGATATATCAAAGTTTTACAACTAATCAGCAACCCAATAATCATTTACAATGAATTCAATTTAAATTAATATATAATTTTTTATAGTTTAATCGCTAAGCCGTTGTAAATAATATTTGATAAAAGGTATAAAATGCTAGAAAACACGTCAATTCGGGATAAGGTTATAATTTAGAGGAAAGTCGAAATTGCAATTTATGGAAGGTTTATTTTTCTTAAGAG
>NZ_MWZE01000112.1 GCF_002259525.1 Rickettsia endosymbiont of Culicoides newsteadi
CTCTTAAGAAAAATAAACCTTCCATAAATTGCAATTTCGACTTTCCTCTAAATTATAACCTTATCCCGAATTGACGTAACTTGTAAAGTCCCTAAGGGGCGAGTGCAGAAGGTTAGCAGGAATCGTACTAGCAGTAAAACAGCAAATGGTTCATATAACAAAGCTGCAAAAGAACCTTGGATATTGGTAACTAACTTAAGTTCTGATGAATATAAGGGAGCGGAAATAGTGAGGTTATATAGCAAACGTATGCAAATAGAGGAGACGTTTCGAGCAATAAAAAGTCATCAATTTGGTCTTGCTGGAAGATATATTCGAACTTTAGATGTGAATAGATGGGGAGTTTTAATGTTACTATCTGCCATTGTTATTATAATATATTGGGTTATAGGTGTGGTAGGCTATAGCCAAGGTATGCAAAGAATTTTCCAACCTAACACAGTAAAAGATAAAAAGATTTATTCGTATTTTACCCTTGAGAAATTTATTATTGAATTTAATTATTTGCATGCCATAAAACCATTGGTAGAACCCCTGGCATCTATTATAAAGACGGAGCTTTGTCGTGCTTAATTTCGTGGGGATACATCAGCTCGCAATGACGTTTTTATGCTGCTTAATACTTATAGAATAAAAATTGTAGGGTACTGAGGCATAGCTCCCACAACTGTTGAAAGTTAAAAAATGCAAAGTATTTAGGCAGATCCCATACGTCACTTAGTTGTGAATTATTTTATGAAGAAGTTGAGTGGAAAGCGATCTATATTATTGCTTACAAAAAGCTGCCACCTAATACTGTCTCTTCGATTGGTAAAATAAATAAGATAATTTCTCGATTCGGTGGGTTTTTAAATAGAAAAAGTGATAAAGCTCCGAGCATTAAATCCATGTGGATATGACTCCAAAGGCTAAAGGACTTTACTTTGGCATTAGAAACTTTTAACTCATTAAAAACTTATGGGTAAAGATATGACTAAGATGTATGTGAGGAACGGAGATGAGTTTTTACAACAAAATTATCAATTAGATTAGGTTATGCAAGAGGTCTATTGCTATAGTTAATTATATGACTATATATTAAATTGTTGATAAAATTTGATAGCTTTGTTTAAATCTTCTGGGGTATCAACAGAAATGGGGATATTATTAACATAACATACCCCTATGGACATATTATTTTGTAAGGCTCTTAGTTGTTCTAATTTTTCGCTTAATTCTAAAGTTGAGACAGGTAAGTTTATGAATTTAATTAATGCTTCTTTGCGGAACCCATACATTCCTACGTGATATAGAAATTCTTCAGAGCCATAAGGAATAAGACTGCGAGAAAAATACAGAGCCTTATCATTATGGTCAGTAATAACTTTGACATTACTATTGCCATTTACGGCGTTTATACCAACTTTTACTACTGGGGTCATAATATCTTGGTCACTAGACTTTAGGCTTTCAATAACTTTAATAATTGATTCCGGTTCTATAAAAGGCATGTCACCTTGGACATTTAGGATATAATTAATATTATGATTGTTAGGTATTGCCTGAAATGCCTCATAGACACGGTCAGTACCAGTCTGGCAGCCTGGGTTTGTCATAATCAATTGCCCACCACAACCAGTAACTTTTTTAGCTATAATTTCTGAGTCAGTTGCTACATAAATATTTTTTAGTTTGGTTAAGTGTACTTGTCTTAGAACGCGTTCAATTATTGACAGTTCCCCTATCAATTGTAAAGGTTTCTTAGGAAGCCTAACAGAATCAAGTCTTGAAGGGATAATAATTGCAACATCAGAATGCATAAGTTACCATTTAAAGATATTTACCAAAATAATTGTTGACATGATAGCCTTTTTAAACGATAAAGTAAAGCGTGTTGGAATATTGTTTTGGGACACAATTTGTCTTTAAGCATTATGTTTGGGGCTCGTAGCTCAGCTGGTAGAGCACTTGACTTTTAATCAGGTTGTCCCGGGTTCGAATCCCGGCGAGCCCACCACTTCAGGGTAGTTAACCCCCTTAGTTGTATATGAATACCGCCGCCAATATTTAAAGGCGGAGACTAGGAGACCGCCTCCTAGTAATAGACCTCTTGCAAAACTCGCTTATGTTGAGGAATTTGAAGGAGACGCGGAACGCAGAACCACAGCGTACTCTAATGTACTTGAGGATTCGAGTACCGCATCGACGTACAAATTACCAGCAGAAGTAGAGTTTTGCAAGAGGTCTAATGGGTTTGTAGCTCAGCTGGTTAGAGCACACGCCTGATAAGCGTGAGGTCGGAAGTTCAAGTCTTCTCAAACCCACCATCATAAGTATTCTTTATGAATCTTGAGAATAATATAATTGATCAATTAAGTCGTAATAAATTAGCTATTTGCTGGCTTAGAAATGGGGTAATCTCGCTTGCCCTTGCTGGGGTGTATTCAATAATATTGGTAATGCTCCGCACTCCTATATTAGTTACCCTATTTCCCAATACAGAAATCTTTAAATCAGCTTTGGTTATTCATGTTAATTTATCAATCCTAGTTTGGTTGATATCCGTTACAGCATGTATTTGGAGCTATAATTTACAGCCAACGACTTCCAGTATAACATATGTAATAATAGCATTTTTTGGCACTGCACTAATAGCTTTATCACCACTTTGTGGACAAAATCTTCCTGTAATGAATAATTACATACCAATGCTGGAGAATATAATGTTTATTCTTGGAATTAGTTTATTTGGTATATCGGTATTATTATTCTCATCAAACGTTATCCTAACAACGATTAAGAACCTAAAAAGTCAAAAATTGATCAATTTTACTATCCTTTCTACTGCAATAATGTGGATATTAGTATGGGTATGTTTTATTTGTTCTTATTATCAACTACAACAAGTTATTAAGCTTGTGCCAGTCGATATAGAATTTTACTATGAATTGCTTTTCTGGAGTGGGGGGCATTTATTGCAATTTATTTACACACAAATTATGATATTAGTAATGATAGTATTGTCCAATACTTGGGTAAATAAAGAGCTAAGATTTAACAAATTATATCTGATATTATTATATTTAAATTTTTTGATAAGTATTGCAGCTATTTGGGGACACTTATCATATGATATTATAGATGCTGAATTCAAAGAATATTATACTAAACAAATGAAATATGGTGGCGGAATAGCCCCAGTTCTGTCTTTGATACTAATATTTTATGAGCTAGTTAGTCATAATCATAAACTAGTGGTAAATTCTCTTATAAAAGCAAGCATCATTTGTTCTAGCATATTATTTTTGTCTGGAGGGTTTATTGGCGTGTTAATTACCAGTATGAACGTTACTGTTCCTGCCCACTATCATGGTTCGATTGTTGGAATAAGTGTGGCATTTATGGGATTTAGCTTTCTTTTATGTGACAATGCATGTAATAATGAACAAAAGAAAAACTCATATTCCTCTGCAGCAATTATTACTTTAACTATCGGACAAATGTTACATATTATAGCTCTTCTTTTTGCTGGTGGTTATGGGGTGATGCGAAAAATACCAGGAGTAGAAATGACGATTAGCAGTAAGTTACTGATGGGGGCAATGGGTGGTGGAGGACTAATTGCTATTGTTGGTGGCTTGATGTTTGTTGTTATTTGTGGTAAAAAGATGGTATTACGTCAATTCGGGATAAGGGATAAGAAAAAATAAAGGAGATATAGGAGTTGCAAGGAGTTAATGCCTGTGATAAATGTTTTTTT
>NZ_MWZE01000113.1 GCF_002259525.1 Rickettsia endosymbiont of Culicoides newsteadi
AAAAAAACATTTATCACAGGCATTAACTCCTTGCAACTCCTATATCTCCTTTATTTTTTCTTATCCCTTATCCCGAATTGACGTTTATTGGAATTTTAAAACTGTACTTGAATCTTTTACAGCAACCTAATTAACCTGAATTCGATATAACAAGTTATTCCAAATTCGGTTATATACTCTTCTGCTTTGAAGAATTGGCTCCGCAAAACTTCGGGGTATTCGCGTGTTCACGTACTAGTTGTACGCTCCGCTCGCTCACCCCTTGTTTTACGTTCCAATTCTTCAAATCATTTGAGTATATCTATAATATAACAGATTTCTTTGCTCCACTAATAGCTGTTTTCATTATTTTTGCGATATTGCTTATTTTTTCATTTCCTAACTTAGTAATTATAGTCAATTCAGGAGAATTGGGTAGCAGGAACGATGGAGCAACGCCTATAAGTAATAGGCGAGCATTGAGCGACGACATCACCAACTTCCCATCAATTGACTATACTATTCTTGAACAAATTAATAATAGAGTACATTGTTATATAACACCCACCATAAATTTAGACCGATCCATTTTTTATAGGATAAAATAAAAATATTTTAATAAAAAATTACTTGACTATTTAAAGCAGGTTATATTTAATTATAATTGTAACTATTAAGGGTAAAAACGTCATTGCGAGGAGTGCGAAAACCTCACAACGAAGCAATCCAGGAAAGTAATTAGAAATAGATTGCTTCGACCATTACATGGATAGGGGTTACAGCTACCTTTTATTTTGATAGATTGGCAAAAGAATGTGGCGGTTATCCTCTAAGTCATAGGAGCATAGCTGTTTATAAGGGTTTAGCTAGTTAGTAAAAAACAATTATTTGAGTCAATTATGAGTAAATTTATTCAAGCGGATGGAAGAGTTATTTATACTCAGACTAGCTTAACGCAAGATCAGAAAAAAGCTGTTGGGTTACTTTCTATAGGAACGTTTCTTGAGTACTTTGATTTAATGCTATATATCCATATGGCAGTACTCCTTAATGAATTATTCTTTCCTAAATACGACCCTTTTACAACCTCTTTGCTTTCCGCTGCTGCTTTTTCTTCTACTTACATACTTAGACCTTTTGGAGCGTTATTGTTTGGCTTTATTGGTGATTATATCGGTAGAAAAATTGTAGTGATTATCACTACTTTTTTAATGGGTATTTCGTGTGTTGTTATTGCAACTTTGCCGACTTATTCTCAAATAGGGATTACTGCTTCTTGGGTACTTATAGCGTGTCGTATGATACAAGGTTTGGCGGCAATTGCTGAAGCACGTGGAGCAGAAATTTATTTAACAGAAAGTTCTAATCCACCTATTCAATACTCCTTAGTTGCTTTAATAACTGTATTTTCAGCTATAGGAACTACAGCGGCACTAGGAGTTGCATCAATTTTTACTAGTACACATATTTATCAAAATGAATCTAGCTGGCGTATAGCATTTTGGGTAGGAGCAGGAATTGCCTTAGTTGGTTCTGTTGCTAGAACTAGTTTAAAGGAAGCCACTGAATTTATGGATAAAAAAACTAAGTTAAAACATAGGCTTATAGATAATGGTATTGAGTTTAAAGAGGTGGATAAAGAGTTTATTGATCAACACGTACCAATTTTGACTTCAATTGCATATTTTTTTATCCAATGTGCCAGACCCCCATGCTTCTATTTTGTTTATATATATTGTGGAGATATATTAAAGCAAAAATGTGGTTTTTCAGCTAATCAGGTCATTAGCCAAAACTTCTTGGTATCTTTAATAGACTTATTTGGAATAATTATGCTTGCTTATATTAGTTATATAATACATCCCTTAAAGATACTTAAAGCAAAGCTCTATTTATTCTTTGCCTCAGTTATTTCATTCCCTATAGTATTGTCATATACTCATAATTCAACTTATGTATTTATTTTTCAATGTTTAGCTGCTTTATTTGTATTTGACCATGTACCTGCAGCACCAATATTTTATAAATATTTTCCTGTCTTTAGAAGGTTTACGTATACTAGTTTTTTAAGTGCTATAGCAAAATTACTCACTTATTTTATAACATCGTTTGGTTTAGTATTTACTACAAAGTATTTAGATTATTGGGGATTATTTTTAATTCTTGTACCGGTGGGCATAGCTTTTTTCATAGGAGTGTCTTATTTTGAAAAAATGGAATGCCAGAAAGTTTAAACGGTTTGTTAAAAATAAAAAGATTATCGGAAGTTTGTTTTAATGTTGGTTTGTTCATACAACATTTGTCATATAAAATTTCACAGAGCCATGGCATTTCTACTATTTCACATATAACTAGGAAATGTTGTAAAGTTTCCTTAATTATCTTTTTAGCTTTTTCCTGAGATTTAGCACTAATAGTCTGTATATTATGAAGTAGATCAAAAAGCTTAATTATCAAGGTATCATATTTTTTTTGTTGATATAATAATTTCATTATTTCAGCTGAGCTAATCTTACGTCCGTCTTCTTTTATCCTTGTAATATCCATAACCTGACTAGCAACCTGTTCTCCAAAAATGCTTGCAATCATACTTTTGGAAAGTTCTGTATCCTCTATAGTATCTTGCAGTATGCTAGTAACAATAATATCAGTTCTAAAAAGATAATCAGAAGTCATATACGCTACCTCTATTGGATGCGAATAATAAGGTTCACCTGATTGTCGCATTTGACTACCATGGTATTTTTTTGCATAATAAATAGCTTTTTTGACTTCTTTAATATCTATTGGTCGGTTTACTTCCTGGTTCATCTGCATTAGTTTAGTTAGTAACCTATCATCATATTTACAATTTTCGTATTTGACTTCCCAATCATTAATATCTTCCATTTAAGTATCCATTCCATTATTTTAACAATAAAGTAAATAATAACTAAAAATAAAAATTCTTGCAATAGTTTATTATATATTAGTTTAAAAAAAAGAGTGATTTTTATACTTTGCTATATTTAACTCACCTTACGCATAAACCCCATGACAATTTAAAAATTCCGGAACAAGTACAAAACGTCATTGCGAGGAAGACCGTAGGTCGACGAAGCAATCCACAAAATTAACCAAAAATGGATTGCCACGACCTACTTGCGCGGTCTCGCTAATAGCGAAAAAGCTATCTAAAATCCGCTCCACCTTCTAACTTTCAACAGTTGTGACGCTGATGCAATGACGCCAAGCTATTTTCTATATGACTTTTAAATGCCATGCGTAAGGTGAGTATTTAAGTTACATCCCGTTACAATGCCATTATATCAAAATTATCCCATAGATGATTGGACTTCCCCATTAACTCATAATAATCTTCGCATAGGATTATTGCGCTCTCAGTTCTGTCCAAATAGTCTCTTATATAACCATGATACTTTATTCCCTTAAATAATACTAGGTTCTGTTGACAAAATTTTATGTTAAGTTATCAGAGTAGAATAAAGAAGTTGCAATAGTAAGAAGAAATGGTAGTTTCTAGTTAT
>NZ_MWZE01000114.1 GCF_002259525.1 Rickettsia endosymbiont of Culicoides newsteadi
GTCGCCATATTGCTATTATTAAATTTATTCATTATCTATCATTATAACTTATATTAACCTCTATGTTAAGTGCTATAATAGCATAAGATCATTTTTTATTAGCGACCTAAAATCCTTATCCATATCAACAAGCCATCTTTTTATATCCACTTTAATAGTTAAATCAGATTCCTCCAATTCTTCTTACAACTTACACAATTGTTGATCACTTACTGCTTCCATAATACAAAGGTCAAGATCAGAAAATTTTCTATGACGACCTTTAACACGTGAACCGTATGCCTTAAATGTATAAGGATATTTTTTAAGATAGATTGCAATATAGTCAATTGATGAGCAGTTGGGGACGTTGTTGCTCAATGCTCACCCATTATTTATAGGCGTCACTCCATCGTTCCTGCTACCCAATTCTCCTGAATTGAATTGACTATAGTTTCTATATCCTCATTCTTGGCAATAGAAGTTTTTCAAACTTATAGTTCTTAATTATCTCCATAATGACTCCACATGCGTAGTATCTTTATTCTCTTATCTACTATCTACCTCATAAAATAATCTATGTTGCAAATTAACCCTTCTCGAATAAGCTCCCAAATACATACCCCTTAACTTTTTAAAAGGTGGGGGATTTTGAAATGGATCATTGCTTATAATTTCTAGTAATTTGTATATTTGTTTCTGCAAAGGTGATTTCTTAATCTTTTTAAAATCTTTACAAGCATCGCTAGTAAAATACAAACTATACATTTAAGCTAATCCACCAATTTTGTCTTACAATCTTTAAAATCAGTAGTAAGACCTTTGATTATTGATTGACTTAATTCTTTATTTTTTGCTACCAATAATGTTTCTTGAATATCTTCCCAGTCTTGTTTTGAAATTAAAACTGCTGTATTTCTTTTGCCTTTTATTATTGTTGGCTCATGCTCCTCTGCTACCATATCTATTAATTTATATAAGTTCTTCCTAGCCTCACTAGCTACCAAATACGCCATAATTATTCCTATAAAATGTTGATTAACAGTACTATATATGGCACTGTTAATCAATAGACCTCTTGCCTAACTCTACTTCTGCTGGCAATTTGTACGTGATAGCGGTACTCTGCTCCTCACATACACTAGAGTACGCTGCGGTTCGAGGTGAAGCGTCTCCTTCAAATTCCTCAGCATAAGCGAGTTTTGCAAGAGGTCTAATATCTTTAACCCCCTTTATTGCAATTTTTGCTAATTCTGTTCTCCTTTAACAAGGCTTTGTAATCTATAGTAAGCTTAGTAGTAATAAGGTCAGAACTACGCTGAAAATTTATATTACAGGCTTTCATACCAGCAACAATGTAATCTTGAAGAATACACGAATTAGCTGTTAATTTATTAGTAATTTTCTCCGCCAGTAAAGTTAAAAGCCCCTGATTTTTATCCCTAGCAAAAGCACTTATCTCAAATTCCACTTGGTAAATATCCTGCCCTAATCTTGAAATATTTTCAACTTTCAAAATATTTACTAGTAAGAACGGATATTTTGCATCTTGGACTACCGATATGTAAATCCGGTCAACACTAAGCCTAATATCCGGCTCCCCAGATAATAAGTTATATATGCTCATGTGAAAATCATGAATAAAATTAACAGACATATATTTCTAACCCTATAATATTCAAGAATTTACTTCTTTCTTCAACATTAATAATTCGCTTAATTTCAAATTGCCTATCTCTAAACGATATACGCATTTTGGTGGTAATGCCGGTGATAAATCTCATTTTAAACACATAAAACCCTTCAGTCATAATATGACCAAAATTCAAATGTTCTATCGAGGTAAATCGATTATCAGAAATAGGTTTTATTTCAGCATAAGTAGAAAGTTTCTCTTGCCATTTTTCTTGTTCTATCTCACTTACAGAAAAATTCTCTAGAATTTTCACCTGATGTTGTAAAGTACGTGCTATTGATTTTTTCATTCTTACCTTTCCAAAAGCCTTATATTCTTAATTGTCTATACGCTAGATATAGATTCTTAATTTCTGTTGATAAAGAAGTAGCATTTTGCCTTTCCCTATCATACATTTCTGCTATATGCATTAATATGCCATGCTTTATTGAAGCTGGAATATGCATTTTATCATAACCAACAATATATTCAACCATTAATTGATAATTTTCTAATTTTTTATTCAAACATAATAATGATCGATCGTGATCTAGGTAATATTGATCAGATTGCAGCTTCATAGATTGACTGTTATTTGTTAGAGTAATCTTCACTAATTCCTTTATCGGCTGGTATTTTAACTGAAAATTTTGTTGATTTTTAATATTACAAACAAACTCTACCCGCCTTGTTATTATTGTAAGTTTAGTAAAATTCTTAGCAGCCATAATTGCAGCATCTATCAAGCTGCTAATTAAATCATCATCATAATCGCCTTCTATTCTCATATAGTTCTTAACTTCCACTAGGCTCCAAATAGCCTGAGGAATTAGTTCAATAATCCTAAAAGTATTTTTTTTATACATATAGCTACTTCACATAGGTTAACTAAAGATAGCCAGTTTAATAGCACTCTGATTCACGACGTCGCCCCCTACCCTTTTAACTGCGTAAAATTTGACAAATGGCTTATCAGTATAGGGATCTCTCATTATACTAATACCACCACGATCTATGATTTTATAGGCTGATTTAAAATCACCTATAGCAATTGCCATATTACCTTCCTTGATAGGCGGCATCTCAGAACAGCAAAGCACCGATATACCAAATATTGTTTGCTTTAAAGAATCAGACAGTGACTGTTGCCAAATAAACCGACCATTATTATCTTGAAGTTTTTGGATTTCTGATAAAGTAGTACGATTAATCAAAAAAGTAGCATTTGCCAAATATTCTTCATCAAGTAAATTAATGAAATCTAATAATTTTTCGGCAGTAACTTGTCCCCCCATCTCAAATAGCTCTATTTTATCACGAGCTCTTGATAAGATACCTCTTGGCTTTTTCTTACCATCACCATTAATAAACGCCTCATTTTCTGCTTTAACAAAACTATCTCTTAAACGCTCTATCAACCAATTCTCTATCCGAATAGCTGAGTCATCTATCAAAGTTTGACTGGCTTTTGGCTGAGCATAAAGCTCATGCACAAAGATTCTCTGTTGCTTTAGCCGAGAGGCAGTTGTTTCTTCTCTTGCTTGCAAATCACCAACCCAACCACTAGCAAAACTCCCCTCTTCAATTACTATATCAAGGGCATTACTAGAAATTGTTTCGATTGATACTAATTGTCGCATAGGTGATCTAGCGTTAATCTCAGTAATGATACTATTATATAAAGCCGGTACTAACAATACTCCACCTTCCTCAGGTCCGCTATTTAAAGATTTTTCGATTAATTCACTTTGGCTACCTTTGCGAATATCTCTCATTCCGCTGCAAAACATAAATTTATTATTAATTATTAGCTAAATTTAACTTTTAAACTATCCGTGGTAGTAT
>NZ_MWZE01000115.1 GCF_002259525.1 Rickettsia endosymbiont of Culicoides newsteadi
CTTAATGTATGAACTATTGATCGGCGTATCGTATTCATCGATTAATATGTAAACTTTTTGACCAAAATGTTTGTACAGTACTTCACTCAAAACCCGTAAACTATCTTTTAAGTCATTTCTCTCAAGTTTCCCATCAAAATATCTCCTTAGTTTTTCTTTTTGGGCATTATTTAATAGTCCTGTATCTTCTGTTACATGATGATTTAAGTAATGATGATTGGCAAATAATTCTATAATTTGATCCTTTATACCTAGTTCTATTTCTTGATAACTACTACCTTTTACATCTTTAAGATTGAGCAAAATCACCGGAAATTGACCTTGTTGAGTCATGGCATATTCATTGCCGTTAATCTTTAAAGGCTCTAAAGTCCTTTTTCCTTTAATACCTAAATTGATTTCCCCACCGGTAAAGAGAATGCGATTAACTCTATCTTCTTCAGGTAAAGGCGTACCTCTCTTATCCACCTCTATCTCAAAAAATTTCTGGAGCATATTCATATTCAAGCTCTTACCCCACCGCCTTGGTCTAGTAATTAGGATAACTTTACCACTATCTTCTAGCAATTCCTTTATCATTAGACTTTTATCAACAAAGACATCACTATTAACTAGCAGGTCATAGAATTCATCGGTACCTACCATCATTCTTGGTGGTTTATTATTTTCCATATAAATATCTTGATTGGTTGTGTTATAATTAAAAAGCTTAATAATCTTATTATTTCATTACAGAAATTGTACCATAAATAAGCTACCAGCACTAGCAATTATCTTTTTGAATTTAAATAAAGGTGTATATTTTATGCTTGCAAAACTCTTAAAAAAGTAGTTTCATATTAGTTATGATAAAATTGATGTTGTTTTTTACGTCCTTAAAATAATTAAAAATGTAAGTGTTATGTTTGGTGTTTTAGAAGTAGGTAGAGGAATCCAAGTACTCTATGAATACGTAAAAGCAGAAATATTGGAATCAGATTTTTTTGCTCTCCAGCCTAAAGATTATCAAAGATTGGAAGAATCTGAGCGAGATCAAAAATGGTATATGCTAAATCCAGAAAAGCTTAACAAAAATTATATCGAAGAAAAGGCTGCTTTTCTTGTAAATGAAAGAGAAAAATATATTTTGCTAAGAGCAGTTCATTTTATTAATACAAGTACTGCAGAAATGCCAGTGGAGTCATCATTTCTAGAAAGGCTACTTTACACCAAAAAATTTGTACCTTCATGTTTCTTTTCTAGTAAGCCAAAAACAACAAATAACGATTCTCGCATTATACAACTACATGACAAAGTCTAAAGTGCTTTTACTCTCTTGAGTTCGATTATAAACTAAATAGCACTCATAAAACTTTGTATTGAATTTTATAGTTTCAATTTAACAAATGATAATATGTATATGGTGCCGCTAGCAGGAATTGAACCTGCGACCTCATCATTACCAATGATGTGCTCTACCTCTGAGCTATAGCGGCATATAGTCAATTGATGAGAAGTTGGGGACGTCGTCACTCGTCGTTCGCCTATTACTTATAGGCGTCGCTCCATCGTTCCTAGCCCCAAATTCTCCTGAATTAACTATAGAAAGAAGTTCTAGGAGGCTGCCGGAGATAATCATTTATATTTATGTGCAGCTATAATCTTTTTTGTCAATTCAGTGTTTGATTTTCAGTTGATTATTGATTCTATACCATAGTAATCAACTGAAACTATAGTGGTAGGATTTTCGTTATTGCTAATTTGATTTCTAATGGTTTCCAATTGAGATTTATCATATTCCTCAACATTTAGCATAGCCAATTTATTTGTGAAATATTCCTCACTTTCTCTTACCACTCCTAACAATTAACTACGATCCTCAACAAGAATTTATCACTTATGATATACAGGTTATGCAAGAGGTCTAGTTGCATGGCTGGGCATTATACAGGATTATAATTAGGCCACCAACGCAACATTAACTATTTTATGCCCGCCCTTACTAGAGAATTTTACTTTACCTTTAACCAAGGCAAATAACGTATGATCTCTTCCAATCCCAACATTTTCACCTGGGTAAATTTTAGTACCCCGTTGCCTAACAATTATATTACCTGATATGACATATTGTCCATCAGATTTTTTAGTACCTAATCTACGACCGGCTGAGTCTCTCCCATTCCTGGAACTACCACCAGCTTTTTTAGTTGCCATCTATATATCCTTATAAATCCAGTTATAATTTAGTAATGTCTAATATTTTCAGTTCGGTTAATTCCTGCCTATGACCATTCTTTCGACGATAATTCTGGCGACGTTTTTTCTTAAAGACAATAATCTTATTATCTTTAAACTGGTTAGTAATTTCAGCTGTAACAAGAGCCCCTTGAACTATTGGCGTACCGATAAAAGATGGTTTTGAATCTTCACCAATCATCAACACCTGATCAAGTTGAACTTTTGCCCCTCTATCACCGTCAATTCTTTCTATTTTGATGACACTGTTTTTGCCGACTTTATACTGTTTTCCGCCTGCTTTGACGATTGCGAACATGAGAAATATCCTAAACTAAAATTTAAACAAACTAAGTCCTTAAACAAAACTAAGTCGGCATTATATTACCACCATCTATTTTAGTCAATGGGAAATCGCAAATAAAATCGATAACCCCCTAAATTAGATTATATTAATGTTGTTGTAATAATATTAATTAATCTTTCTTAAGATTTTAATCTTAATTAAATAATTTTTATACCTCTTGTTGACATAGGTTAATCACTATGATACACCAAATGTTGCTTAATCAAGTTAATATACTCAAAAATTTGTATTAATATTTTATCCGTACACTAGTGGGTATTAAGTAAAAATCTGTTGTGGTGAGTTATTTTTTAAAATAAAAAATGGTAAATATGTCTAAAAAAACAAAAATTCTTAAAAAATTTGCTGACCAGCGTGTCAGTTGCCTCTGTTTTAGCAAGTATGGGATGGAGCAGCGTTGCTTCTGCAGGTCGTGGAGTTAATACTGATGGTAGCCATAAACTTAGTGAGAAGATAGATGCCAAGAATGATAATAATGATTGGATGATTCTTAATAAGGAAAATGATATAATTATAGTTGATGAACACGCTCCTGAAAGAATAGGTGGGATAAAAGTGCAAGCTAATCCAGGTCATGATGGTTGGCCTTGTCCTCGGGGTGATAGTCTTATAATAAATAATAACATTACTATAGGATCTATATCTGGTGGTGCTGCTAGCTCTATAACGGCTAGAATTAATAGCAATAAGACATTAATATTAGATGGAAACGCTTATGGTGATGTTGGAATAAATACCTATGATAAATTAGGCTCAATAAACGTCAATTCGGGATAAGGGATAAGAAAAAATAAAGGAGATATAGGAGTTGCAAGGAGTTAATGCCTGTGATAAATGTTTTTTT
>NZ_MWZE01000116.1 GCF_002259525.1 Rickettsia endosymbiont of Culicoides newsteadi
AAAAAAACATTTATCACAGGCATTAACTCCTTGCAACTCCTATATCTCCTTTATTTTTTCTTATCCCTTATCCCGAATTGACGTGATTTGTATAAAATTGCTGAAGAAATAGCAAAAACCAACATTGCTACATTAGAGATATCAGACTCCCATGTAAGAGCTCAAGAACTAACAAATCTTATATTAGGGCTTAAAGGCAGTAAAATTAAGGAATTGAAGGTATCAAAAAACAATATAAATCCACTCGATCTAGAAAATTCAGGAGAATTTCTATCAGCCGTTGAAAAGACTGATATTATCTCTCTTAATATCAAAGGTATAACTGATAAAAATTTGCCTATATACAAAGCGATTCAACAAATACTACAATCGCATCAACAAACAAATTCTTTAGAAAGTTCTACCACTCAGCAAGAATCTGCTGCAGATACTACAGAGCCTAATAAAGAACTTGAGGAATTTCTTGATTTTACAGCAACCCCATCCAAGCAAAATACTACAAATTCATTTTCACTTCCCCTTACATTAACATTTCTGGGAGTGGGATTGCTGGGTAGTATTGCTGCTTGCTGCTATAAACATTTCAAATCAGGCAATGGTGATAATTATAATGATTCTACTGTTGATTTAGTTGGTGATGACGGGGTAACAAATGTTTAGTACTAATATTTTTTAATCGTGTGCATTTAAATCATTAGCTACTCAGTAATTATTGACGAATATGTCTTAAATTGCTAATTTTTGTAACATCTAGATTGCTACTAGACCTTATAGGGTTAATATCTATGCCTCCACGTCTTGTATATCTGGCATAAACAGTTAATTCATCGGGTGTACAAAACTTACTAATATCACAAAAAATACGCTCAACACATTGTTCATGAAACTCATTATGATTACGAAATGACACCAAATATTTTAATAAAGAACTATGGTCAATTTTTTTGCCTCGATAGCTAATTTGTACTGATGCCCAATCTGGTTGATTAGTCACTAAACAATTTGATTTGAGCAAATTAGAATATAGTACCTCATCGACGATCTTCGTATTATCTTCCAATAATTTTGGCAAATTTTGACTAATTTCAAAACTAGTAATCGTCACATCTAACCTATCGAGATTTATACCTGAAAAAGATTGCAGCCTAGTACCATCATATGACTCTAACTCTTTTAAAAACACTATTACATCTGCCCCAAATATTAGACTTAAATCCCTGGTAATTAACTCTATTACTTGCTCTGAAATGTTAAGCTTAGTATTACTAAAAGAATTTAAGTAAAGTTTTAGTGACTTTGATTCTATAATATTAGGTGAATCGCTACTCACCATAAATTCCAATATCCGTATCTCAGGTTTACCAGTTTGGTTTAGCCAAGAGACCTCATAACAATTCCAAATATCAAAGCCATAAAAAGGTAAATCACCTATTATCTGTAATTGCTCTCTAGCAAATTTACGACTAATTGGCTGTAATAAACTATTATCGTACACATCTATATACGCAGTTTGCTTGCCGAGTATAGTTTCAAAATCCATTTTATTTTATCCAGTAAGTCATGTAATTCGGATGTTCTACACCATTTAATAAATATTTGAAACCCATAGCAATCCTTAATATAAACCACACCAACAAACATATATACAATACAGATCCAATTAGTATTATAGTGGTTATTATAGATATCATCATACCAACGAATCCTATCCAAAAAGTCCGCCATATAAAAATATAATGGCTAGATAAATATTTATTTTTAACATCCTTATTAATATAGGAAAAAACTGCACCAATAATAGGTAATAACGGAGCAACTATTCCACACAAAAATAATATATAAATTACCACTAGATTAGTTCTTCCGGCTGCTATATATTTTCTAACTTCCTTATCCATTTTCATCTCTTTAAAATTAGTATATCTACCGTTATTGCAAGAAAGAGCGTAGGTTGACAAAGCAATTGTAAGTTGTCATTCTTAACAATGGCAGGAATCCCTGTAGGTATGAGACAAAACAACATTGTTTCATCACCCCCTCGCTAATAGCAGAGTAATGCTAATAGGGTTGCCTATAATTATACAACTAGTATATAATCATATGAATTTCAAGCCATTATTTTAAATTTTTATAATGGCTTGATGATTGTTCTAACTAAAATATAAGCAGCTTCATTACCCTGAGATGCTTATACCAACTGATAATTAACTAAAAGACGAGGCTCTAGTCGTAATTATACCTGAATTATAACATATTTATTATAATATTTGATAGATAATAAATCTACCTATAATTTTGTTTTAAATAATGATTTTTTACTATTTACTGATTTTTGTTGCGATTGCTTTCTAAAGTTAGATTTGCTCTTATGTAGCTCTATAATTTCCTTGGTTACCTTTACTACAAAAGCTGGTTCAATCTCACCTTCCATACAAGTTGTCTTAAAAGATTCGCTACCACCAAAAATCCATGATTTTGCTTCTAGTTCAAGCTTTTTTGCAACACGTAATTCTGATATATTGGTTGCATCAATAATTGCTTGGGTAATAATAGCTTTACGTAAGATGACATCAGGTGAACGAGTGTATGATTTAAGGCGTTCAAATGGGGAAGGGAATTTAATAACATTAGATATATTTATTTTGTTTACCATAAATTTATTACCATATATTGATTTCAATTAGGTTCTGCATGCAGAACCTAAGAAGTATAATGATTTTTATGGTTGTACTAATAGTTTCGAGATAAAAATTTGTAAATATTTTAAATTATCTTAATATTTATAGATATTATGTGGTATAACTCACCTTATACTCGATAATCAAGTTTTTTTGCAGATTTGAATAAAATATAGGATAATGGTTGTCACCCCTGCTTTACTATACCGTCACCCCTGCGTAAGCAGAGATATTAGATTGCCACATACTCACATAAGCGTCAATTTAAGAAAACAAGAATTGAAAAACCGTCATTGCGAGGAGACCGTAAGGTCAACGAAGCAATCCAGAAAAGTGATTAGAAATAGATTGCCACGCCACCTACGGTGGCTCGCAATGACGACTTATTTTCTTAAGCTGACGCCTATGTGCCTACGCGGGAATGATGGTATGGACGAGTGAAGCGAAATATGCTTTACTTGTACGGAGTCAGCTGAAAAATAGTTTTCAGCTGCTCCAAATTAAATAATAATTTAATTAATAGGTCCATACCATGATAAATAATAGCATAAAAAATACTATAATAGGAATAGATTTAGCAAAAAATAGTATGCACTTGGTGCAAGTCGATCAAAATGGCAAAAAAATAGGTTACCAAAAAGTTACAAGAGATGAGTTAATAGCCTATTTAAGCAATCTCGATAAAAGTTCATTGGTAGCTATGGAGGCATGTGGAGGAGCTAATTATTGGTCACAGGAAAT
>NZ_MWZE01000117.1 GCF_002259525.1 Rickettsia endosymbiont of Culicoides newsteadi
CACTAAATGGTTTTGCTTTATAGTACATTGAAGAACGATTAATCTTTAATAATTCATATTGCCTTGTCTTTGGTAACATTGCTAGCTTGGAATCGACAAGTTCTTTTCTATTTGATAAGTCCAAGCTTTGTAGCTTTCCCACAGCCCAATCTCTCTCTACTATTGTTTTTCCAAGAGTTTTCGCTAATTCATCATTTTGTTCTTTCAGCATATTAATTTGTTCCTGATATTTACTTACCAGTTTTGCTGGTTCAAAAGCCAATGCTGCATTTGATATAAATTGTTTTTTCCAATTACTAATTGTCTTTGAGTTTATCTCATATTTTGATGCTATCACTGATAATGGACTCTCTTCTTTCAGCACTTCTAATACTATCCTAGTTTTTTCTTCAGCACTAAAAACTCTTGCTTTTTCTTTTGTCATTTTTTCTCCTAATTTTTTCTTATTATTTTATCTTAATTAGGAAGCTTTTAACTCTATTTTTTTTGTCTATTTTCTTCAGTCCATTATACGCCATTTAATTGAATGTTTCTTTGGTAAAATCAAACATTTTAGGCGTATATTTTCTAGGTTTGATAAAGCCCCAGCCACCTTTTTAGCCTTTCTAAATTTTGTTGGAGCTTTAATATGGTTACGTTAAAAATTTTGTCAACAGAACCTAGCATACCACAAAAAAAGGCGATAATTATTCCCGAAATAAATCGCCCAAATATATTGTTTCTTAAAATTAGTAGCGATAAGGAAATTGTGAAAATAGTTAGAATAGATATAAAAGAAGGTTCCTTACTTAAGGTAAAATAAGTACCAATACCACAAATGAAACTAACAAAATACCAAAGATTGAGATGGTGATATTCTTGTTCTAAAATGCTTGTAAAAAATTAAGAGTTAATTTGTAGTTTCTCAGGATCATCGCACCGAATAGCAGAGTTACTTTTAAGATACTCTACTATTAGATGCAAATCAAGTAATCTATTCCCTCATTTCACCATGAATATATAAATCATAAGCTATCTGATAAAAACTAATAGCTTCTTCTACTAGACGAGGAATATTATCAATCTCTATTTTATAGTCAATTGATGAGAAGTTGGGGACGTTGTCGCTCAATGCTCGCCTATTAGTTATAGGCGTCACTCCATCGCTCCTAGCCCCAAATTCTCCTGAATTGACTATATCTTCATCAACTAATTTATAAGTTTTTGGTTGCTCCTGTGGGCGCAAGATAATTAAATGATTATCCTTCATAAACCCAAGCAATTGGTAAGTACTGATAAAAGCCCTGTTTGCCGGCGTATTTAATATATCTTGACCAAAAAATTTACTATTATATGAAAAATTTAATAATCCCAAAATAGTAGGGGCAATATCAATTTGACTTGATAAATTATCAACTATCTGTGGTTTTAATATATTAGGAGCATATATTAATAGAGGTATGTGATATTTATTAATTGGTAAATCAGTTTTACCAGCACTTGACGCACAATGGTCAGCCGTGATAACAAAGATAGTATTATCAAACCAGGGGTGAGTTTTGGCTAATTCAAGAAACCTACCAATAGCATAGTCGGTGTATTTAACTGCTGCATTACGCCCACTACCAGACAGCAAATCAATTCTACCTTCGGTGAAAGTATAAGGGCGATGATTAGAGGTAGTCATAATTAATGAGAAAAAGGCTTTGCCTTGATGGTAATTTTGATCAGCTAACTCCAGTGCTTTTATTAGTATATCCTCATCCGCTACTCCCCAAATATTAGCAAAACTTATCTCATTGGATTTTAGATTGCCTCGATCAATTATGTTATAACCATTACCGTGAAAATAATTTTGTAAATTATCAAAGTAGCTATAGCCACCAAATAGGAAATTAGTAACATAGCCTTGATTCCTAAAAACAGTAGCTATATTAAATAGTGACTGATTCTCAGGGCGGCGGATAATGGATGAACCAGGAGTTGGTGGTACTGATAAAGTAATAGCCTCTAAACCTCTTACTGTTCTAGTGCCTACTGCATATAGATTGGTAAAAAATATGCTTTGCTCAGCTAATCTATCTAAATTTGGTGTAATATTTTGTTGATTGCCAAATTTACCCATGAATTCGCTACTAAGACTTTCTACGGTAATAAATATAATATTATATTTTTTATTATTAGAAGAATTAGCTTTGATATAACGTGCTATAGTAGAGTCATCTGAGTATAGTTCTTCATTTTTTGATAAACTGTTGCGAACAATATCTAAAGCCCGTTTTTTATCAATTACTGGATAAAAACTATTATAATCCAAACTATTATTAAAAAAGGCAGAGAAAAACTGATAATGACCATTTCTAGCAAGTTCGATAGCATATTTATTAGAATTTATATCAATTTTATTAGGGTTATAAAAATTAAAAGCCAGTAGGCTAAAGAAAAATAGCATTATCGTACAGAGAATATATTTCTTACTATTTATTATAGTACTTGCTTGATTAATTATATATTTTCTCAAGTAAAAATTAATCAATAGTGCAATCACTATAATAGCTAGTAATATTTCTATATAGGGCAAAGATTCTTTTACAGTACCAATAATTTCATTGGTATAAATTAAATAATCTACCGCAATAAAATTAAATCTAACACCGAACTCATCCCAAAAAATAATCTCGGCAATGGTAATAAATATTAATAGAGCAATAGTACAGAAATAACCAATAAAGCAACAGCTTAAATACAACAATTTATGCCGAGCCAATAATTTATGGAAGCCAATGATCAGCAGTAAAATTATCGGTAAAAAATAACAAAGAGATATTAGATCATTAAGAGTACCAATAACAAAAATTGACACTAGATCAGATATGGTTATTTGTTGTTGCCATAAAGCGTATGAGCTTAATAGGACGCGGGTAATAAACTGAAATATTAGATAAATTCTAACAATAGGAAAATTGAACAATGTTTTTATCATCTAATAAGAGCAAAAAAGCCTGGGAGGCTTACAAATACTGCTATCCCCTCTGGTTAATTAAATCAGATTTTAATAGTATAGAAAATTTTATTACTTGTCAATTTATAGCTAATCAGATTTTGAATTTTTTGATTACTCAATGCCACTGTTTGATACATTGACTATACATATTTCCTTCGGCATATTAGCAGTTACTTCTTTGCTCATAGGCTATTCTTCTTTTAACTTCTTTATTTCTTCAATGGTTAGTTCGGTTAATTTACTTATATCTTCCATAGGATAGCCTTCTTTCAGCATTTTCTTTGCTATAACTATAGCGTTTTCTTTAATACCTTCAGCTTTGCCTTTAGCTTCGCCTTCTTTAAAGCTTTCTTCTAAAGCAATATCTTCCGCATCTTCCTGCAATTTGCATCTTACATATAAGTCGTATTC
>NZ_MWZE01000118.1 GCF_002259525.1 Rickettsia endosymbiont of Culicoides newsteadi
CTCTTAAGAAAAATAAACCTTCCATAAATTGCAATTTCGACTTTCCTCTAAATTATAACCTTATCCCGAATTGACGTAACTACAGCTATGACATGCAACGAACGATAGCCATTATTCTTAGGATTATCAATATAGTTTTTAGACTTCTCTATATTAATAGAATAGATATTATAAATAATATCTAATACTTTATAACAATCTTCCTGTTTATCAACTATAATTCTAAAAGCGACTAAGTCAGTTAATTCTTTCAAGGCAATAGTCTTTCGTAATATCTTCTTTACAATAGAATAAGGGTCTTTTAATCTGTAATATATTTCAGCTACTATGTCATTTTCATACAATTTAGCACTGATAGTACCTATGATATTACGTAAATCATTAGTATTTGTATCTTGCATAATTGATACTCTAGTAAATCATGTAGTGAATTTGTTGAAAATATTAGATAAACAAACAACTAATTATAACATATCGATGTTATCAAAAAATAATTGGCTTGTCAATAACAGGAGGAGATAACATGCCATTAGACAATATGCCATTTGGCAGCACGTAGTAGCGGAGAATATAAATCTTCATCCATAGGAATCAAGATATTTTTCTCTTCTTCTATTGTGGGAGGTCTATCAAGAAAGTAAATTTTAGGTGCATCTTTAATGATAGCAATAGGAGTTTGTTCATTACCTTCACCCATAACAAAAACTGCTGAAGTCGCCAAAGCATCTAAAATATTCACTTGTGTAACCCTTAATGGACTATTATAAAGATCAGGTTTATCAATATATGAATAAATGGGTATAAAACCACACCAACCAAGAGTGATACCGGTTACACCTCGTCTCATGATTGTTGTATGGCTGTCCGTAATCACAACACCAATCTTTTTAAGATTATGTCTCTTTTTTAAATATTCCCATATCCAAATAACTGTTTTTTGAATATTCTCAGGATACAAAACATATACTCCATGTACGTTTGATTCATCTATACCTGCAGAAGGTATAAGTATACCATTCTTGATAGTTAAATAAAGATCATAAGGATTACGGTCTGTTTCCAACACTAAATCTGCTTCTTGCTTAATCAATAAATTCTTACATATACTATCCTTTGAAACTAAACGTCCTTGTATTATGCTAATTATCTTGGATGTTATAGCAACAATATCTTCATCTACAATCTCTTGGATATATTGATCTAAAATTTGTTCCAAACAATCATTAACCTCAATCCTTTGAGTTTTTATACCTTTAACAAGCATGACATTCTACCATTTTCATCATCCCATCAAGAAAGAACCATAGTAATTTAGCTCCTTCTTTTGCTCCATAAAAAACTTTCTGCTGATCGTTTTTGTTAAGAGACTTTATCAGACTAACCAACTGTTCTGTATGCCATTTATCAGCTTCTTGATGAACAGAAAAAAATTGCAATGTTTTATTATCTTGAATTCCATAATGCTTTTTTAAACCATCAATCTTAGAAGCAGCAACTTCTGGTGTTTGCCTTTCATAGGCATATAAAGCCCCTAATCCCGTCGGATAATCTGTTCTCACTAGCTCCAAATATCCTTCAACTAGTTTGCAAGTTGAAACTAATTCTGGAAAATTTGGGATTGACTCCCTTGATACACCTATCCCTTCAGCAAAGCGTAACCATAATTCAGGATGATTATCATCACCTTTCTCCTCATCAATCAAATTCTCTAGCAAAATTTGTCTTGCTTGAATCTTATCACAAAGAGTATGGATTTGACTTATATATCTAGGAAAAGCAGAAACATGATGATAGTATTCTTTTACATAGATTTGTAATATTTCATGTTTCAATAATCCTTCATTCCATAACTTATAAAACGGATGTTTAAGTAAATGAAATACCTCAAGAGATGTATTAAGGTTTGTGCAAAATATCATGATATCTCCTTTATATTTGTAAGCTTACAAATAGTATAATTAGGGTGTTCTTTTAAAATTTTTTCATCCCATCCTTTAAAATATCTTAAATCAATGGATGTATCACCAGAATATAAGTGGTGTATTTTTGTTAGTATAAAATGAGAAATCAGATTATGTTCTAAAAATAAATGAGCAATCTCAGCTCCTCCAATCATAAAAAGTTTCTTTACTAAGTTTAAAGATTGAATATATTTTAGAAACTCATTCAATGAACTTACTATCTTTACATCGTTGGAAATACAATGATGATTACGAGAAAAAACAATAATATCTCTATTATAATCAATTGATGAGAAGTTGGTGACGTCGTCACTCGTCACTCGCCTATTACTTATAGGCGTCGCTCCATCGCTCCTAGCCCCAAATTCTCCTGAATTGACTATAGTTAGCGAAGTTTTTGGTATTATGTTATAAGTCTTTCGTCCCATAATCATAATATGTCCACTAGTTGTAGCTCTAAAATGCTCAAGTTCTTCAGGATAACTCCAAGGTAAAGAGTTTCTATCACCAATAACTCCTTGTTGCGTTGCTGCCATGATACCTATTATCTTCATATGATTACCCTATTGATGAAAGTTTTGATAGGTTGTAAAAAATCGCATATGATTCCTTACATTATGAACACGCAAAAAATCTACCTTATCTTTTAATGCAAGGGAAGTAGCAATAGTTTCAATGTCCCGATTCTTAGCATCAACTGTAGAAAATGCCTGAATATAGGATTTTCTGGAGTGTCCAACCATAATTTGAACATCTAAGCTCCTGAGTTCTTGAACATATCGTAAAATCTCTATGTTTTGATATGACGATTTTCCAAAGCCGATACCTGGATCAAGGATAATATTTTCTTGAGAAAAGCCGATATTTAAGAGACGCTCAATGGATTGCTTTCCCCATTCTTTTATCAAACTAATAGGTCTATGTTCTAAAGATAGAATTAATTCTTGATTAGGTGGAATACTCAATGAATGCATGAAACATAGTTTACAACCTTTCTCAGCAATGCTCTTCAGAGTTCTATTATCAAAATCACCTTTGACATCATTAATCCAACTAATCTGATAATTTTCAAGAAGCCGTTTAACAGTAGATGACCAAAAACTATCTATGCTAACTTTAAGCATTCCTTTATTTATTAATGTTGTAATCCCATCTAGAACAGGCTTTAATTTATTATATTCCTCCTCTGGTGTATGAATTACAGCACCTTGTCTTGTAGATTGAGCCCCAATTTCAATAATACTAGCACCATAACTAGCTAATTCTTGAATTTGTTCAATTGCTTTATCTGGATTGTTAAATTGTCCTCCATCTGAAAAGGAATCATTTGTAACGTTATAGCAGCTAACATATAGGTTCATACAATAATTTTAACGTTCTACAACTTGCCTCAAATAAGGAATCTCCCCTATC
>NZ_MWZE01000119.1 GCF_002259525.1 Rickettsia endosymbiont of Culicoides newsteadi
AGATGCGACAGAACCCACTCATCTACTAAATAAACATCCCCCAAAGATTTTGTAATTTTGATGTTTTTATGTTATGATAGCTATTAAGTAATCCAACATAAAAAATATATAGAGCAAACCTCATGAGTGATTTAATTTCCTTCGATTATGCCATCAAGTACCTTCTCAAAAACAAAGGAGATTATGACATAGTAGAAGGGTTTATCTCTGCTTTAATAAGTTCTTGCGGCTATAAACCTATAAAGATTAAGGCATTACTTGAATCTGCAAGTAACAAAGAATCCAAGGAATTAAAATCAAGTATAGCTGATCTCATAGTAGAAGACGAAACAGGTGCAAAATATATAGTAGAAATAGACCGTTCTTACACAAGTCTATTTCTACACAAAGCTTGTTTTAATAGCTCAAGGCTAATAGTAGATTCTATATCTAGTAATGATGATTATTCTACTATCAAGAAGATTATACATATTAACTTACTATACTTTCCGTTCGGTAATATCAAAGCTCCTCTTCATTACGGTAAAACCGTTTTTCATGAAATAGATAGGCAGCACCCTCAAAACTTACATATCGCAGATCTAGGCATGAAGTTTTTTGATGCTCATAATATTTTCCCTGAATATTTTGTAATATCCGTTCCGCTATTTAACGATGTTATTAAAGATGAACTAGACGAATGGCTCTATATGATGAAACATTCGGAAGTAAAGAAAGAGTTTAAATCTCCTTATATGAAGAAAGTAGCCGATAGATTAAGCGTCCTAAAAATGACCCCTGCAGAAAGAAAGGAATACACCGCTTACCGCAATGAATCGCTAAAAGAAAGAGATTATATAGTGTCAGCGGAGGAAAAAGGCATTGAGATCGGTAAGGTTGAAGGTAAGGCTGAACGAAATATAGAAATTGCTAAGAATTTATTATCTCAAAATATAGATATTAATACTATATCTACCGCTACTGGTTTATCTATTGCTGATATTCAGAAACTCAAATCTTAATTAACTATGGCGCGATTTTTTCTTCTTTCAATATTTTGGGCTTTGTTGCATGAATCAGATTTTGAACGTGTTGTTTAATTTTTGTCAAAAATCAGGCAAATTTTTTGGTATCCGGCACCCACATTCCGCTGGAATGATATAGGAATGAAATAATTATTGAATAATTAAGAGAAAAAGTATTAACTAAGAATGAGTAAATATTATAGAGTTACTAAGTTATGGAGTTAGAAACTATAAGAACGGAGCAATTAGGTCATTTGGGGATAGTATCAGCAAGTATCAAACAATTGGGTCTAATAAAGGAAATAGACGCTTTATTACCTGTGTCTCGCAAGAAAGGGGCAAAGGTAACAATGGGAGAGCGAGTAGCAGCAATGATATTAAATGGACTTGGTTTTTTAAAGGTTCTGTCGCATCTGTTGCCGGTGATCTTTAAAGCTGCTATAAAGGCTTAAAAAATATTTAAATGCCGCTTTATATTTCTCCGAAATTACTCAAGTACTTTAAAGGATTTTGTTCATCTCCCGAGATAATAATGCTCTTTGTCTATATGAAATGTAGGTTTTCTCTAAGCTACCGTGATTTAGAAGAAATGGCTAGCATTAGAGGGGCTAAAATAGATCATGCTACTCTACAAAGATGGGTAATAAAGTTTGTGCCGCTGATAGATACGGCTATAAGGAAACGTAAAAAGCCTGTGGGTAATAGCTGGAGGATGGATGAAACGTATATCAAAATAAACGGTACTTCGGTCTATTTATACAGAGCCGTTGATTTACTCGGTAATACCATAGAGTTTTTGCTTAGGAAACACAGAGATGCTGTGGCTGCTAAAGCATTTTTCCGTAAGGCTTTTAAATATAACGGTCATCCGCAAAAGGTAACTATCGATAAAAGCGGTAGTAATATCTCTGCTCTCAAAGCTGCCAACAAAGAGCTTGCTGAAGCTAAGCAAATTGAGATACGACAAGTCAAATATCTCAATAATATTGTCGAGCAAGATCATAGATTTATTAAGAAACGAACGAAGCCAATGCTTGGTTTTAAGAGCTTTCGTTCAGCAAAAATTACTATTACCGGTATTGAAAATATTCGCATAATTCAAAAAGGACAATTAATCGGATCTAATGACAAGAGAACGTTCGCTGAGCTGTGTCAGTATAGAATATCATAGTCTAAAATTCAACCTATCAGGGAAGAAAATATCTAGCTGGGAAACGGTTACCGCCCAATCTGGGATTGGCATATTCCACTTTGCTGTAATCTGTTTTATAGCACAAAAAACCAATTTGAACAAGGCATTTTCACTTGNAATGACAATCTTTCTACTTTCGAAAATTTTAAAATGTTAATGGCTGCATAACGTCCAAAATCTCAGTTTTGTTGCTTCAAGCAGATCTTCAATTATAGATGCGACAGAACCGAAAAACCTTCCCTCGAAATCCGCTCTCATATCAGAAGTCACTCCCTAAAATGGAATCACCTCAGAAACGAATGGTATGGTTATGTGCTTGATGTACAAAATTTGAAGAATGGGCTTGGGGATTTGAAATATGACTTGCAGGTCATACAAGATACTATATAGCAATACATAATTATAATTATATTGTACTTTTTACTAAAGTATGGTACTGTACATACATGTACTATACAATATTAGCTAATATGACTCATATAATATCTATTACTCAAACAAAAGGTGGAGCTACAAAAACAACAAGTAGTATAAACATACTAGGAGCATTATTAGAAAAAGGTAGAAAAGCCATATTGTGTGATATGGATAAAGATAAACCAGATGCAATATTTTGGGCTGATTTAGGTAGTACTTTAAGTGACTTCGTAATACCTCTATATGACGATAATCCCAAACCAAAATTAGAGATTTTAAGTAAAAAATATGATTTTATTATTATAGATACCCCCCCTAATATGCAAGCCGCTGCACTCAAAGCTACAATACTATCAGATTTTATTATTATCCCTTGTTCAGTTTCAGAATTAGATAAAAATGCTTTAACTCAAGCCGCTTCTGCTGCAATGATGGCAAATAAACCTTATGCTTTCTTAGCCTCTAGAACAACAAAGCATACTAACTCCACTAAAGACTTATTAGATCAATTATCAGACACGGGATTTTATTTTAAAACTAATATTACTAATAGTGTAGATATGATCGAATGTCAAAAATATGGTCAATGGGTAGGAAATTATAAGCCAAATTGCAAAAATCATATACAATATCAAGCATTAATCAAAGAATTAATAACGAAGTTAGATAATACAAAATAGTATTGTGCTATGATGACATGTACAACATTGTACAATACATTATTTTAATAAAAATTATATTTATGAGTAATAGAGGAAAAATTTCTACTTCACGAATAGCAGAAAAATTAAAATTAGCACAAAGCGAGATTAATACTTCAAACAAAGAAGTAGATATCTCTAATCACCCTATTTTATTTGTAAATGGTAACCTTAATAGGAAAAATTGTAATTATATAGCTAAAAATTTTTCATTATTAGAACCAATTGAAAAAGAAATAAAGAAGTATTGCAAAGGACTTAATTTAACCATATTAAATTATTTAATTTTCCGCGGAATAGAATCTATTAAAAAAGAGGAAAAATTTTTATCTATAGAATATTCAGATATTGAAAATCAATACAAGAAGGATAGTAATGCAGATTAAGTCTGATATTACAAAAATCAATTATAAAAAAATAAAATATAAATTACATAATGATTTTAAATACATTTCAACTCAGAACTGCTCGATCTGTTCTTAACATTGGAGTAAGAGAGATAGGAAGCATTATAAACGTTAATAGAACTACAATCTCTGTATGGGAAAATCAAAGAAATTTTGTATCAATAAAGAATTCTCAAGATAATAATACTCTTATAAAATTTTTTAAAGAAAATGGTATAATCTTTCCTGGTGAAAAATCTATAGCATTAGATATAAATACATCTAATAAATTAAATCTTCTCTCTAGATTTCAAATACGTGTTGCTAGGGTTGCAATGCATTTAACTCAACAAGAGTTAGCTACACTTCTTGAAATACCATTATTATTATTAAACTACTTAGAAAAACAACACAATAATGTGTATATAAGTAGTACACCCAAAACAATCAACGAGTTTGTATTACGCAGCTTTTTTGAAAAGAATGGAATATGTTTTCCTAAAGATTTTTGTGTTCATTTAGAAAAAGATCCAAGGGAGTTGATAAATAACTATTGACTCTTAGTGTCAGTATGATATTAATAAATATTCTTTTTACAAATAAAAAAAAGGTGCTAAGAACTAAAAAGAACTCAACACCCAAAAAATAACTATATATTTTTATGAAGTATAAGATAAAGCTAGGACGCTACATTTCTTATAGAATTAATATTACGTCTTTTTTTAGATAAAATCAAGTTTTTTTAGTTCTTAGCTCCATAAAAGGAGTAAGAAATGCAAATTTCATCCCACGAAAAGCTTATAGATAGCACTGTACCTAATCTAAGCAATAACTACTTTGCTACTAACCTATCCCAATATACCCCTGACTTCACCTCATTACACACTTTAGTAACTGAGAATAAACCCTACACCCCAATTACCACCTACGTACTAGAACACATTCTTACAACCACACATCTCTGCGACCTTGAAAAATTGTTCTACATCATAGCCTATAGTTTAAGCATCATTAATCACAATAAAGGTAAACAACGCAGTATAACTCTTTCTGCAATACAATGGGCTGAAAAGCTTGATTGTTCCGTTGCTGAAATATTTGCTATGCAGCAAAGCTTAGAACAGAAAGGTTATTTTGAGATTTATCGCAGCAGAAATAAGGATGGTAAAAATAAGAAGAATACTATTACACCTACTTTGCCTGATTCTGTCTTTAACTCTTTAGCTAACACTCCCAACAGATTTAATATTGGCACATATCCTACTGATACTTCTTTATATTCTAATTTTACTTCTGCCGCTTACTTACCTAATCTAGAAAATAAAATAGCTTATCTTGATAGAACTAAGATGTTTATTAAACTTAACTACGATCTACTTTTACTTATTACTTCTTGTAACTATTTAACTAAGTACGCGAAAGTTCTATGGTTAGATTTTTATGCTATAGGATATAGATATTATTTGAAACATAGAGATTGTGATAATAATACTACAGAGACTAGTCAATATTATGCTAAGAATACTGAAGAACTAAGTGAGATGCTTATGTATACATCTTATAACATCAAGACAGATGATTATGTTAATTACGTTGCTCCACCTAATAGTTATTCTTTAACTACTACTTACAAAGAGCTGCAAGATAAATACTCCTGTAGTAAGTTTACTATTTCTAGAGCTTTCAAAGAGTTAGAGATGAAAGGATTTATTACTCGACAACGTTTCTTTGTTGAAAGTGATGATGAGGATAGTAATAGACATGATAAGTCTGTTTGGCGTATTACTGTTACCTTACCAGATATGATACAACAACATCTACAAAAGGAAGTAAAAGATCGTGCAAAACCATCATCTGGAAGCGTTGTTGCAAATTCTGACCCTTATGTTGCAAATTCTAGTCAATATATAAATAAATACTTTATATCAAATACTAAAGATTTAGATAATATAGATAGCGAAAAAAGTTT
>NZ_MWZE01000012.1 GCF_002259525.1 Rickettsia endosymbiont of Culicoides newsteadi
GAATTTTGGAGTATGACTCAATTACCGATTTTGATCCCTACTTCCCTACATTGTTACAAAAATTGTAGGGTACTATGAGCTGTGTCACCCCTGCTCAACTCGGTGTCACCCCTACTTCAGTGCGGGATATTAGATTCCCGCCTACGCATAAGCATCAGTTTAAGAAAACAATAATTGAGAAACCGTCATTGCGAGGAGACCGTAAGATCGGCTAAGCAACCCAGAAAAGTGATTAAAAAGAATTGCCACCCCACCTACGGTGGCTCGCTAATAGACGACTTTTCTACTTTATTTTCTTAAACTGACGCTTATACGGTTCCACAGCATACTCCAATGCAAATAAGGATTCGAGTACCGAATCATTGTCCAAATTACCAGCAGAAGTAGAGTTTTGCAAGAGGTCTATTTTAGTCTCTCGATTTGCTTTTTAGATAAGCCTGTTAATTCAATGATCTCATTAATAGTATTATGTTTAAGTAGCATAGTTTTTGCTATAACTTTCATTGCTTCAACTCTACCCTCGGCTCTACCTTTGGCTTCGCCTCTAGCCTCTCCAATTTTGATACCATCTTGTAGTCCGATTTGAATCCCTTCTTCTTTCCATACTTGAGCTATACTAGGCATAAGTTCTTCTCCTTTTTCTTTAGTTAAACTATTTTTTAATATTTTTTCTAACTCTATTTTATCATTTTGCTCAATAAAGGTCAAAGTATAGCTCAATAGATTTCTTATGTGGTCATGGCCTATTGTTATTTTACTCAATTTAGGCAAGAGATGAGAAATTTCCTGCCATCTTTTCAGTAATTGACGTTCGTGGATGTGTTTGAGGAAAAATAACAAAATTCCAGACCATACTTTTTTCTTGAGTTCTTCATCAGGAATATCATGTACATTAATAAGCTGACAATCATTTGTCCAAAAGCCTATGGCTAAATCTGGATGGCTAAATAAATTCCATATATTAAGAGGTGCGTTATATTTCTTCTTGCCATTATAAATTATTAGGGGATAAATTACTGGAAGGCGTTTAGCTTTAGGATTAGTAGTTAAATATCGATCACAAATGTTAATCATATATTTAAATAACCTAAATGCCATCATTTTATCAACAGTACTTTGATGTTCCAATAGCAAAAAAATATAGCCATCCTGATCATTAAACTTAACAGAAAATAATACATCAGAAATAGTTTCAGAAAGGTCTGGCTCAATAAAACTATCTTTTTCTAATTTTAAAGATGTGCTATCGATTAAAGCCAACACATCTTTAGGCAAATGAGTTACCAAAAACTCTTTAGCAACTATGGGATTTTCCATAGATTTGCGAAAGATTTCGTCATGTTTTGGCTTGTCTGAAGTCATAATAAAATTTGCTTATATATTCACCTTATCCACATCTATTAGCAAAACCACGTAGTGGTCGTGGCACCAAAAAAAAATGATTATAATTGCTTTCCTTATTTTGCTCGAACTCCACTATTTTTTCTTTTACTCTGCTCTGTCAATATTGCTTGACCAGGCTTAGGTACTGATACTGGTGGAGCAATTTCTATTTTTTTTACAGTGGCTTTAGTTAAATCTGCATTTTTTAACAAAGGATTTGCTTTAACCTCTTCTTTTATATCACCAACAACTTTTATCTTATCTAAATTCATTGTTTTTTCTGGATGCTTTTTGTTATATTCCTGAATTGCTGGCAGAAGTGTAATTAAAGTACTGCCATCAATGGTAGCCCCTTCAAAGTCTATATGTTCTTTAAAAATAGCTTTCTTAAAAGAACATTCTTTAAATACCGCACCTTTAATCGAACATTTGCCTAATGTTACCTTATTAAAGTTAAATCCTTCAACTTTGAAATTATCTAAGTTCATATCAACGGTCTCAAAAGACAATCCTCTTAAATCTTTATTACTTAAGGAATAATCCAGTATCGGTGAATATTCACTAGATAGACGAGCTTCTTGACTATACTGATAAGCCCGCTCCTGAAAAATTTTAGACAAATCTCTTTTGTCATTTGGTTTAAGATTAGGCAAAATATCTGTAATCATCTTGCTCATTTCTTCACCAATTACTTTTCCACGTGTTGAATTAGACACAAAATGCTTTTGAAAATTATGCTTCAAAATATTAGCTACAGCTCCTACAGCTAAAGTTAGAACTTTTTTATCAAATAATAAGCCCATCAATGGACGAACCATTGCCCCATATTCTTTTTTACTATATGCAGTAGTTATTGCTCCTAGCTCTTTAGAATGATCCCCTAATACCTTAACAACTGCTTCACCTTTCAATTTTAGTTTTTTACCCATCTTGGTTTCATTAAGAAATTTCTCAACCACAGGACCGAGATCTTTAGCATGTTTTATTAAAAGATCGGGGATTTTCTTCTGTAAAACCTCTCTGACATTAGGATTATCTTTATTAAATTTAATAAGAGAATCGACTAATTTACTAACCTTTTCTGATTGTTCAGATTTAGGTGCACTCATAATATCTTTAGTTTGCTCAATGATTAGCCCTAAAGCATCTTTGTCTTTTAAACAACTTTCAGCAAGTTCTGTTACTATCGGCAAGACATCAACAACAAACGGAATAGTTGCAGCTGTTGCATCATATACAAACTTAGGATTCAAACCATAAAATCGTAAATTTTGCTGAACTTCTGGTTTATGCAAAAACTCTAGAATATTTCCTTTATTTTTAACAAAATATTGCGGTAGAGTATGTTTTAAGTCATAAGATAGACTTTGAACAACCTTATCAACATTATCCACAATAGACGATACCATAGCTTTTTGTGTTAGTATTATTTCTTCTTTTCTGTCAGAAGATAATTTTTCACCACCAGTCAACAACTCTAAAGCAAGGTCTTGATGCTTCATATACGACTCATAGATTCCAACCACTTTAGGAGTATGATCTAATATTGTGCTACTTGCATTAATTGCCAGTGATATAGTATCGTCCAAAAACTCTTTTGACACGAATCTAGTAAATTTATCGTCTAAAATGTACTCAGCAATTTGGGTAATTTCTTTTTGATTAACTGGACTGCGTAAAAACTCAACTAAGTCTTTCTTGACCACTGCTACCACTTGAGGACTAACAAATATTTCCAAAGCATTTTTTATGATATTACGTCCTGATTTCTTATCAGGAATTATAAGATCCTTACAAATTTCTTGTACTTTTTTGTTTGATTCTCCTTCTAACACCCCACTTACTAAATTTACTGATAACGGCACTATTCTTCTAATAAAATCTTTATCTACTTCATCAAGTATATTAGTACCAACTTTCTTCTTGACAACAACAGGATTTAATACAGCTTTTAAAACTGGCAATACAGAATATTTGGCTATAATATCTTTCAAAAGATTAGATTGTTCTTCAGTCAAACTAGTAACATATCTATCAAGTACTGTACCAGCACCCTTGATCAAATGAGATGCATACTCCACTTGTTCTGTTCGTAATTTTTGTCTTTCTTCAACTAGCAACTCATCACTTGATAATTTTGACCTCACTTCTTGAAATTTAAGGAAATTTTCATATATATCATTTACATCAGGCATCTTACTAACAATTGGAGGTAATACATTAATAGCATCAAGAAAAAATGCTCCAGCCTCTTCTAACAGACCTACAGCAATATTCGGTGAATTATCTTTTTTCCGTTGCAATTCTACCTGCTCAAGTATTATTTGCTGTTCTTGAAGATTCTGCGGGGTGATTTCTTGACCATTTTGAATAAATTTGCCTTGTAAATCACGCAAATCACTACCGATAATATTAGTATCAACATCGATTATTGCTTTAGCCATGTTAGCCTCAGCTAATTTTGCTGCCCGTAACTTAACTCCTTCTAACCTAACCTTTTCGGCTTGAACTTTTTCCAATATTGCTTTTTGTAGGTTTGATCTTGTGAGATCAGCATTGGTAAAATTTACCTCAGTAAAATCGGCTTGCTGAGCTTCCATACGTCTTATTATACTATCCGAAAAATCAGCCTTTTTGGCATGAACTTTTGTTAGTGTACTATAACTTAAATTAATTCCGTGGCCTTTGGCTCCTTCTAAAACAGCTTCGGTTAAATTAGCACATTTTATGTTAACATCTTCTAAAATCGCATTCCTAAAATTTGCATTTTGGGCATCCACCATGTTCATATTAGCTCGAATAAAATTCACCCCTTCAGCATTAATCTTTGTTAAAATAGCTTTTTCTAAATTCGCCTCATCCAATTTGACAAAACTATCTAACTCAGCTTCTGATAAATTTATACCTTTTCCTTCTATACCGTTTAGTATAGTATTTTGAAATTGTGCTTTATGTGCCTTAGCTTTACTCATTAAAGCATTCGATAAATCACTATCTATAATTTTACACTGCATTAAAATGGCCTGCTCTAATATTGCATGCTGCATTTGTACTTTTCGTAAATCTGCTGAGATTAAAGAAATACCCTCTAAATTTGCATGATTAAATGTTGAATTAGTAAATTTTGCACGATCCCAATTACCATTTTTTATATTCGCATAATCAAAATTAGAGTCGCTTATCAAAACTTCCTGACCATTAGAACCGGACATAAAAGCATGAACAAACTGACTCTTATCAGTGACCGTTGATTTACTTAGATTACTGTTAAAGAAATTGGCGTTATCTGCTTTAACTCCAACAAAATTAGCCGCTACCAGCTCCGCACCTTCAAAGCTTACTTCACTAACATCAGTACCATTAAACACACGTCCGGATAAAACGGATCCTGAGAAAACAGCCCCTCGTAAATCCGCCCCTGAAAAATCTAAGCCAGATAAATCGACCCTATCATGCCATTCATTATTAGTAGAAGTATCAACTCTACTTGAACAATCTGCAATAATTCTTGCTCCCGCCTTTATCTGCGATTGCTCTAATCTGCTTTTAGCAAAATCATTTAAACTTAAATCTTTATCATCCTTTCTCGCCTCTAAATATTTCTCTATATCCTCTCGAGCTAGACGTACATATTGAGTTTCTTGATCCCGCTGTTCTTTAGTTGACCCTCGTACATAAGCTGGATCAAAAATACAGCTCTCACTGCCAAAAATATTTTGAAAAGTTTTATGCATTACATTATCTTTTCTAGGAAATATTTTTTGCTCAACCATTAGCTTCAACTCTTCTACCAATTTGTCATATTGCTGATTGCCAGTTTCACGCCCCCCAATTGCCCATGCTATTTCTATATATCCCAATTTTGCACGTGCATCAGCTACTTCTTTTGTCTTACTATTTATAAGTTCCTTCTGCTCTTTTTGACGAACTAAATCACTTTTTATATCAGCATATTTTCTGCCTAAAGAAGAGGTCGTACTGTATTTTATTCCTTCAATATCACGCTCCTTACCCATTTGAGAATATCCCTTATAATCTTCAGAGAACTGACAATTAGCAAGATCAGCTCCTCTAAAATCTACATTTCTTAGAACAGTATTTTCGAAATAAGCCTGATTAAAATCAACATCGCAAAATACCGCATCCTCTAAATTACATCCTCTAAAAGTAGTATTTTTAAATATACAACCAGTAAAATCTCCTCCACTTAGATCGGTTATAGTACCAGATGCACCAAAAATCATATTAGACAAATCCGCTGCTACCACTACATTCTTATCAGGAAAATATATGTTCTTTAAATATTGGTTAAGACTCAAACTTCCCTTAGGGTCGTCTGCCAAAGCTGCATGCTGAGCTGCAATATATTTCCCTATATCCTCAATAGTAGGACGATATTTCTTAATTTTAACAGCAAGATCATCAAAAACAGATTTTTCTTTTACCATAACTTCTACTCCTAATTACTTTTGTGCTTATCATACTATAACTTAGAGATTTAATAACAAACGATCTGGATTCTCAATTAATTCCTTGATTTTCACAAGAAAAGTAACAGCTTCCTTACCATCAATAATACGATGATCATAAGATAAAGCTACATACATCATCGGACGTATTTCTATTTTGCCATTAATTGCTACTGGTCTTTCTTCGGTCTTATGAAGACCTAAAATACCTGATTGAGGAGGATTAATAATAGGGGTTGATAATAATGAGCCATAAACACCACCATTGGAAATAGTAAATGTTCCTCCTGATAAATCAGACATCGATAACTTTCCTTCTCTAGCCTTTTTACCCAGACCGGTAATTTCTTTCTCAATACCAGCAAAACTCAATTTGTCAGCCTGCCTGACTATTGGTACTACTAACCCCTGCTCTGTTCCTACTGCCACACCAATATCGTAATAATTCTTATACAGAATCTCATCCCCTTCTATTTCAGCATTTACCGAAGCTACTACTTTCAGAGCTTCAATAGTAGCTTTTACAAAGAATGACATGAACCCCAACTTAACACCATGCTTCTTCTCAAACTCTTCACGATACTGCATACGCAAATTAATAACTTTCAACATATCAATTTCATTAAAAGTTGTTAAAATAGCTGCGGTATTTTGCGATTGTTTCAAACGATCTGCAATAGTCTTACGAAGTCGCGACATTCTAACGCGTTCTACCGCCCCTGCATTTGCTAATGCAATATTGCTCACAATAGGTGATTCAGTTGCTTGTATAGATGAAGCTGTTGTTGGACTATTTATAAATCCTAATACATCTCCCTTAGTTACCCTACCCTCTCTACCAGTGCCTTTTATGCCATCTAATGACAGTTTATTTTCACTCACTAATCTTCGTACAGAAGGTGGGGAAGCAATGCTGTTTATATTTGCAGGCTGTTGTTGTACCTCTTTGCCTGACGTGCTAGGTAAAGCTACAGCAGAAACTGCTCCTTCGGTAATTTGCCCAACGCTATCACCGACAGATACCGTATCTCCCTCATTCTTAAATATTTTGCTTATTACCCCAGATGAAACTGCATTTACTTCCAACGTAACTTTTTCTGTTTCAAGCTCTAAAAGTAGTTCATCCACTTTAACCACATCTCCTTGTTTTTTATGCCACTTGGCAATAGTAGCCTCTGATACTGACTCTCCAAGGGATGGAACTGTAATTTCAATAGTCATATTATTTTATTCTCCAATTATATTCTATATTATACTATATATTATCTTCCCCACTAATACAAAATAGCATAAATTTAGCATATTATCTCTTGCTGGCTTTTTTGTTTTTTATCCATATCAGCAAATACCTCTTCCCACGATCCAACAGTTGCAGCTTTGGTATATTCGGTTACCCTTGCTTCAAAGAAATTAGTAAGCTCCATACCGTTTAAGATTTCATCAAGCCAAGGCAACGGATTATTATCAATTAAATAAATTTCTTTAAGTCCAAGCTGCATTAATCGGCGATCAGCAATATAACGAATATATTGTTTTACTTCTCTAGCAGTTAACCCTTCAATACCACCAACTTCAAATGCTAGTTCAATAAAGGCATCTTCAAAATGGACAATAGTAGCACACGCTTCATACAGACGACCACGAACCTCCTCAGTCCATACTTCAGGATTTTCCCTAATAAAAGTTTTAAATAACATAATGATTGAATCAGTATGTAACGTCTCATCCCTTACTGACCAACTAATGATTTGCCCCATACCTTTCATTTTATTAAAACGAGGAAAATTAAGCAAAATAGCAAATGAAGCAAATAGCTGTAATCCTTCAGTAAATGCTCCAAATACTGCTAAAGTTGTAGCAATATCTTCTTTCGTTTCTACCCCAAAACGTTGCATATAGTCGTATTTATCTTTCATTTCTCTATATTTAAGAAATGCTGAATATTCAGTTTCTGGCATACCTACAGTATCAAGCAAATGAGAATAAGCCGCAATATGAATTGTTTCCATATTAGAAAATGCTGATAACATCATCAGTACTTCCGTTGGCTTAAATACCCTGGAGTAATGTTTCATATAGCAATTATTTACTTCAATATCAGCTTGAGTAAAGAAACGAAATATTTGAGTTAATAGATGTTTTTCTCCAGGAGTTAAATTATATTTCCAATCTTTTATATCATCAGCTAGCGGCACTTCTTCTGGTAACCAATGAATTCGTTGTTGAACATGCCAAGCTTCATAAGCCCATGGATAAGAGAATGGTTTGTAGATTGGACTGGCATCAAGTAAAGACATATTATATTTCCTTTTTAATTTATTCGAATTTTAATTATACACCTCATTGCGAGGGGATGCTTTGCAACACCGTCATTGCGAGAAGGTCGCCAGACCGACGAAGCAATCCATATGACAAGCTTCATGGATTGCCACGCTCACATACGTTCGCTCGCAATGACGTGCCTAAAAATTATTGACAGGCTAAACACTCATCATATTTAGAAGACTCTTCTTCTTGTTTTTTCTTATTAGCTATTTCAATATCTTTAAAATCTACTTTCTTGACATCGTGTGATACTTTATCGGGTCTTTGAATTGAGGTTGATCTACAATAATATAAACTCTTTACTCCTTTTTTCCAGGCTCTAAAATGGATATTATTTAAGTACATCTTACTTACATTACCTACTAAGAAAAGATTTAGAGATTGAGATTGCGAAATATGTGGCGTCCTATCTGCTGCTAAATCAATAAGCCAATTTTGATCAATCTCATGTGCCGTTTTAAAAACCTCTTTTTCATGAGCAGATAAAAAAGTTAAATGTTGAACCGAGCCTTCATGCGTGGCAATTGATGACCAAACTTGATCATTATTAAAACCTTTGCTACTTAACAATTTTTCTAAATATTTGTTACGCACATTAAAAGATCCGGTAAGAGTCTTTTGGATAAAACTATTAGCCGCAAATGGTTCAATTCCAGGCGAACTATTACCAGCAATAATTGAGATTGATGCTGTCGGAGCAATAGCTGTTTTATTACTAAAACGCTCTTTACTACCTACTTCATCTGCATCAGGACAAGACCCACGTTCATCAGATAAAATTACGGAAGCTCTATCAACTTCTTTATGAATATGTTCAAATATTTGGTTATTCCAAACCTTTGCCATTACCGATTCTACCGGCACATCCTTTAATTGTAAGAATGAGTGAAAACCCATAACCCCTAACCCTACGCTACGTTCACGCATGGCTGAATATTTTGCTCGCTCCATAGTGTTTGGGGCTTTAGTGATAAAATCTTCAAGAACATTATCTAGAAAACGCATGGCGGTAGGAATAAACTCTGGATCATTTTGCCAATCATCAAAATATTCTAAATTTACCGAAGATAGGCAACAAACAGCAGTTCTCGCTTTACCCAAATGATCAATACCAGTTGGTAAAGTAATCTCACTACAAAGATTTGAAGTTTTTACCTGTAGCCCAAGTTTTTTATGATGTTCAGGAATATATTTATTGATAGTATCAATAAATATTATGTAAGGTTCTCCAGTTTCTATTCTAGTAGTTAATAACTTCACCCATATCTCTCTTGCCTTAACTACCCGTACAACTTTTTTAGTATCAGGGCTAATTAAAGGAAAATCCTCATCATTTTCTACTGCTTGCATAAAGGCATCTGTTACAGCTATACCATGATGAATGTTCAAAGCTTTACGATTAGTATCACCACCTGTATGACGTCTTAAATCGATAAACTCCTCAATTTCTGGATGGTCAATTGGTAAATATATAGCAGCACTACCACGTCTAATTGACCCTTGGGAAATAGCTAAGGTCATAGAATCCACAACTTTGACAAATGGAATAATGCCAGAAGAAGTGCCTTTGCCTTTAATTTCCTCATTAATTGAACGAACATTACCCCAGTAGCTTCCTATACCACCACCACGCGAAGCTAGCCAAACATTCTCCGTCCAAAGGTCTACAATACCTTCTAAACTATCATCTGTTTCATTCAAAAAACAAGAAACCGGCATCCCTCTATCAGTTCCACCATTACTCAGAACTGGAGTGGCTGGCATAAACCACAGCTTGCTTATATACTCATATAATTGCTGGGCATGTTGGGTATTATCAGCATAGTAGCTAGCGACTCTAGCGAATAAATCCTGAAAATCCTCTCCGGCTAATAAGTACCTATCCTTTAGGACGGCTTTACCAAAATTAGTCAATAAATTATCTCGTTTCTTATCAATTTCTATAGGAAATTTAGTATTTGCTTGCGTTGTCATGTTGTATTTCTTAGTTTTTGAATTAAGTTGTGATTATAACTGAATCTGATTATAATAAATGAAAAAAATCTAAATTATAGCAGATTTTTATTTTAACACTAAATACAAGAATTACTGAACTATCAATTACTAATCCCATTTATTCCCCCAATCCGTTAACTTTAAAGACTTAATAACATTAATGTCTTCTTCAAATCCCTCTATATCATCTTTATCAAGATGCGGTCCATTCTCAAAAAATTCATTTAATTCGCCCAACGTAAGCGTCGGCTTGTTTTGTATTGCCACTATACTTGCTCCTTTTTTAATATCAAAACTTTCTCCTTGATAATGCACTCGTCCAATAATGTCTGAAAAAGATCGCACCATATCTGTTACTGTAATGACTTTTGGCATTAATTCCTCACTCTTTAATTGTAGATAATAATATTATCATATAATTTTAAGAAATTCTTCCAATTCTGCTATAGTGGAAACATTAATCAAATTAAATTTATGGTCAGTTTTTTTCAGCATATTGGTCAAAACCTTACCTGCACCGATTTCAACTATTTGTTCTATTTCTAGATTTTCTAATTTATCTAAAGTTTGACGCCACCTCACTCTACCACAAATCTGTGAGATTAAATTTTTCTTTATCTCTATAGGATTAGTTGTTGGTTTGGCTGTAACGTTTTGTATCACCGGAACGAACGGCTCGCTAATTGTTATTTTATCTAAAGCTTGTGCCATTTTATCTTCTGCTGGCTTCATCAAACTACAATGAAAAGGACTACTTACATTTAATTTAATAGCTTTGTATCCTAAATCTTTTACAATAGACATTACCCGCTGCACTGCCATAATCTCACCGCTAATTACTATTTGCCCTTTTATATTATCGTTAGCTATATCAAAATTGGTAATTTCTTTCATAATCTGTTCCAGCTTTTCCAGAGGAATGCCTATACATGCTGCCATTAAACCCTCACCTAGCGGATAGGCTTCTTGCATGGACTTACTACGTACCGCTAACAATTCGGTAGTTACTTGTAGATTTATACTTTCTGCTGCACATAATGCACTATATTCTCCTAAAGAATGACCAGCAACATATGAACACAGATTACTAATATTGCTATTTGTTTGTTGTTTAATAACATTCACTATTGCCATAGAGATGGTCATTAGTGCCGGTTGGGCATTAATTGTTAAAGTCAAATCTTCACTTGATCCGTTAAAGATAATATGACTTAATTTTCTGCCAAGAGTATCATCGACAATTTCAAAGGTCTCTCTTGCTACTTGAAAATTATCATAAAACTCTTTTCCCATACCAACTATTTGTGATCCTTGACCTGGAAAGACAAATGCTCTATTCATAATAACACCTTATAATAATTATAATTTACCCACTGCCGATTATGAGAATTCAGACAATACTGTCAATGATTTTAATCATTCTAGAACTATTAACATCAGAGTCAATGGCATTGATCTATGATAAAGATACTTTTATTAAAAACACTTTTACCCATCTAGACAACAAAGAATGGCAAGATTGTGAAAAGATGGCAAAAGCTTCAAAAGATCAAGCTTTAATCAAAATTGTCATGTCTCAACAGTTCTTAGACCAAAATTATAAAAAGAATAATTTTGCATCGGTAATAAAATTTATACAAGATAATCCCCACTGGCCACATATCAACAAACTAAAAGAGAGAGCTGAACAATATCTAAATTATGGCACAGACAAAACTTTAATCATAAATTGGTTTAATAAAAACGAACCAATCACGCCTTTAGGCTATAAGTTCTACGCTTTAGCTGCTAAACAATTAATAAAAGATCAACAGAAATTAGCAAAAATTATAAAAAACGGTTGGATTTATGGCGTCTTTACTGCTCCAGAAGAAAAACAATATTTAACTAATTTCAAAAATATATTACGTGAAGAAGATCATGTGAAAAAAATTGATCAATATTTATGGGAAACCGATATTAATAGTGCCAAAAAATATATGCACTATGTGAGTAATGGCTATAAACAAAATTTCCTTGCCCAAATTGCTATACTAAACCAGTCTAGTAATAGTGAGGAACTTTTTCAAAAAATATCAGAAAAATATTATACCCCTGCTTTATTATTTCACTATTTGGATTCCAAAAAAAAAGATAACCCCACCAGCAAAAGTATCGCTCTATTTAAAAAAGTAAAGCCAGATAACATACATTCTGTCCGTTGGGGTCGCCTACAATCCTATTACGCCAGAGAATTTATTGACCAAAAAGATTTTACCAATAGCTATAAAACAATTACTATACCTCTTACTGTAAGCCATGAATATATCAGAGAAGCAGAGTGGCTTAGTGGTTGGCTTGCTCTTAGATTCTTACATAAACCTGACCTTGCTTTAAGTCATTTTAATAAATTTATGAAACTTACAACAAAGCCATTAAGTATATCAAGGGGACAATATTGGCTAGCTAGAACATATCAAGCAAAAGGGGATATGAAACAAGCAAATAAATTTTATAATATGGCAGCTAAATATTCTGATCGTTTTTATGGGCAGTTAGCAAATATTGAGCTTAAAACGAATCGCTTAATTCTACCACAAAAACCTAAATCCATTAAGCCTAATTTGGAAAATAGTGAAATTATTAGAGCCATAAAACATTTAATTAAATATGGTAAGTATGGTTTAGCTTTTTTATATGCTGATACGGCTATTAGAAAATCATCAGAGCCATCTGAAATTTTATTAATTACTAAGCTAATTAGCAGCTATGATAATATTTTCCATATGGTAGAAATAGCAAGAATCGCTTGTCAATATCATGTTTTTATTAAAGATTATGCTTTCCCTATCACGCATATAAAGGCAGTAAAAACCTCTCCTGTAGAGGAAGCTTTAACATATAGTATTATCAGACATGAATCGGGTTTTAATCAATATACCATTAATGACGCTAAAGGTCATGGGCTAATGCAACTTGAAAAAGCCGCTGCCTGTGATACTGCAGAATCTCTTAATCATCAATGTAACATTAAAAAACTAACCACTGATCCTGAATATAATATTATGCTAGGTAGCAATTATTTAAAAACACTGTTACAACGATTTGATGGGTCATATATTCTAACTATCGCATCTTATAACGCTGGTCCTAATACCATATCAAAGTGGATGGATCTATTTGGTGATCCACGAAAGCTAAAAAATTTATGGCAAGTAATTGATTGGATTGAGCTAATACCATATCCTCACACTAGGAATTATGTGCAGCGTGTGTTAGAAAATATACAAGTTTATAGGACTATAATTAATAAAAATAATAATTTAAAATTAAAACACGATCTTTTAACTTAGTGGTAATACAATTATACTGTATAATATAGGAAGGATAATTATGAAATTATCAAAAAATAAGAAACAAAAAAACTATACTCTACTATATATACTTGTGATTATGATTATATTAGTGTATTTTGTAACTTTAATAAAGCTTTCGAGTTAAAATTATGAAAAGAAAAGCTACCATTGGACTCTTTATAGGCGTTGTTCTATTATCAGGAATAATAATTTTTATAATTAATAATAAAGTTGAATCTGAAAATAATACAGATACTGCTATGTTAGAAATTGTAACGGTCATAAAAAACCATAGATTTGAACCTGATGTTATTACAGTACCTAGTGGTAAGAAAATTCGTTTTATTATCCACAATCAAGATAATACTGTAGAGGAGTTTGAAAGTCATGATCTGCACCGCGAAAAGATCATTATGCCAAATGATTCTATAAATATAATACTTGCCCCTTTAGCTCCTGGTAAATATGATTTCTTCGGAGATTTTCACCAAGAGACGGCTCAAGGGTCTCTCATTGTTAATTAAATTTATTTACGGTTTAAATGTTTAAAATAGCGTTAGTAGTATTTAGAGAATGTCTGGAAATAGCTTTGTTGCTTGGGGTAATACTTGCTGTAACAAAACAATTAGAAAAATCTAGAATTTATATAATTGCTGGAGTGATGCTTGGCACAGTATCTGCTGCATTATTCGCGTTCTTCACTCGCACTATATCCATATCATTTAGTGGCATGGGGGATGAGATATTTAATTCTGCAGTTATTCTACTAACAGTTGTGTTAATTGGTTGGACTATAGTATGGATGCAAGGTTATGGTATTAAGATAAAGCGACATCTTAATGATTTGTCTGTAAAGATTAGTAGCGGCGATAGTAGTTATATAATGCTAATATTGATTGTTGCAGCAACTATTCTTCGAGAAGGAATGGAAATTATTTTATTAGTTTACAGTATTTCCTCAGTTGAAGTAATTGACGCTAATAGTTATCTACTAGGGTTAATTATTGGTATGGTTAGCGGATTAACACTTGGTATCGTTATATATTTAGGTTTTATAAAATTAGCAAACCAACAATATATATTTCGTATATCTTCAATTTTACTAATGCTTATTGCCAGTGGCTTTGCAGCAGAAGCGGCTGGTATATTAACCTCTTCAGGAATTATTACTATTCTGCCCGACCAGCTTTGGGATAGCTCATGGCTAGTTTCTGATAACAGCATTTATGGTAAATTTCTAAATATGATTACTGGATATATTGCTAAGCCTAATGGCTTACAAGTCATTTTTTATATTTGTACTCTAGGATTAATTAATATCTTTATACAAATGAAAATCAGATGCACAAAAAACTAGTAACAGAGAAATAAACCTAATTTATGCTTAATTTTTTATCAGAAATTGCTCCGCTTATAGCGTTTTTTATTGGCTATTTTTATGGCGGTAGTATGCAAAGTGCAACGTTATATATACTTATTACTTCAATTATTTGCGTTAGTTTGTGTTATTTTATAGAAGGCAAAGTTTCAAGATCATTATTAATATCTTCTGGAGTGTTATTAGTCTCAGCTAGTATAGTTTTGATCAGTGGTAACTCTATGTATATCAAGATCAAACCGACTATTCTATATTTAATTTTTTGTGGTACATTTTTTATCAGTGCAGTAAGAAATAAGGCATTTATGAAATATATGTTTAATCATTTTGTCCAACTTGAAGATAAAAATTGGAATATTTTAAGCTATAGAACCGCGGCTTTCCTCCTGTTCATGGCAATATTAAATGAAATAGTATGGCGTAATTTTGCAGAATCTACATGGGTTATATTTAAAATATTTGGAGCAATACCTATAATGTTCATTTTCCTATTGCTAGAAATACCTTTTATCTTAAAGAACAAACTGCCAGACTCAACAGATGACATAAGCTGAACTTAAGAGTCATTGCCAGATAACGTACAGTCAGGAAAGTGATTAAAAATGGATTGCTTCGTTGACCTTACGGTCTCCTCGCAATGACATCTTATACTTTAACCTTTTTTCCGTGAACACTCACATTCAATCTACAACTGTAGTACTAGATACCTACTTTCACAGGGATGAAACTAAGTCAAGCGAATGACAACGTTGCTAAGAACAACAATTTAAGATTACTTCATTGTCACAAAATGACTCCTCTTAATAACGTTAAACTTCTGAAAGTTTTTTTGCCTCATCAGCCGATATTAAAGCTTCAATAAATTCGTCTAACTGTCCATTTTTTACGACATCTTCTATTTTATAGAGAGTTAAGTTAATTCTATGGTCAGAGACTCTACCTTGTGGGAAATTATAGGTACGAATTCTTTCCGATCTATCACCAGAACCAACTTGACCTTTACGTACTTCGGCTCTTTCCATATCTTTTTTATATCGCTCTGCTTCATATACCCTAGAACGAAGAATTTTCATAGCCTTAGCTTTATTTTTATGCTGTGATTTTTCGTCTTGTAAGGCAACGACAATACCAGTTGGTAAATGGGTAATTCTTACCGCTGATTCGGTGGTATTGACATGTTGTCCACCTGCTCCCGATGCTCGATATGTATCAATTCGTAAATCTTTGTCATCGATCTTAACGTCTACATCTTCTGCTTCAGGCAAGACAGCAACGGTAGCTGCCGAAGTATGGATTCTCCCACTTGACTCAGTCTCAGGGACTCTTTGCACTCGGTGGACGCCTGATTCGAATTTAAGTTTAGAGAATACATCGCGTCCTTGAATCAGGGCTGATGCTTCTTTATATCCGCCAATACCAGTATCTGAAATTGATAATATTTCAAAACGCCAGCTTTTTAATTCGGCGTATCTGTGATACATATTAAATAAAGTTGCTGCAAATAATGCCGCTTCTTCTCCACCGCTACCAGCTCTTACCTCGATAATAGCATTTTTTGTATCAGCTTCGTCTTTTGGTAACAAAGAAAGTTTTACCGCCCTTTCTAGTTTAGGCATCAGAGCTTCTAAACGATGTATTTCATCATATATCATCGACTGCGTATCATGGTCTAAATTTGGCTCTTGTGCCATTTCTTTGATATCGCGTAACTCGGCTATAGAATTATTATATTCATTAATTGTTTGAACAATTGGCTCTAGTCCAGCATATTCCTTCGATGCTTTGATAAATTCTTCTCCGACTATACCAGTGCTTAATTTTTTTGATATTTCTTCATATTTGTTTAAGATTTTTACTAGATTATCAGAAAAGCTCATAATTTATTCTATGATTTAAGTTTTAAGTTGTGATGAAGATAAGATGCAAATCAGAAGTTATATAAGCATCAATGCAGGGCTTTCTATAAATTTTTTGAATGAAGTCAAAAATTTGGCTCCAACAGCACCATCAACAACTCTGTGATCAGAAGAAAGGCTAACATCCATCATAGTAGCAATTTTTATCTGATCATTGTCAACTATTGGACGTTTTGAACTTGCTCCTATTGCTAGGATGCAGCTTTGTGGTGGATTTATTATAGCATTAAAGCTCTTAACACCGTACATACCTAGGTTAGAGACGGAAAAACCACCCCCTTGAAATTCTTCAGGAGTTAATTTATTATCCCGGGCTTTTTTTATAAGAGTTTGTAATTCGCGGGATAATGTCACCAAATCTTTTTGATCGGCATTTCTGACGATAGGTGTTATAAGACCGTTATCGATTGCTACAGCAACTGATACATCAACGTTATTATAATATCGAATAGCAGATTCATCCCAACTGGCATTTGCTTCCGGTACAATTTTTAGAGCTTTGGCTACTGCTAAAATAACAAAATCATTGACAGAAATTTTAATATTACTCTCTTCTATCAGCGATTTATTGATATCTTCTCTAATATCAAGCAACTTATCCATATTACATTCTATTGAGAGATAGAAATGTGGAATGGTTTGTTTAGATTCAAGCAAACGTTTAGCGATGATTTTACGAATATTGTTATTGGGGACAGACCTGTACTCCTGGTTATTTCTGTTCACCGCCCTAATCTTACCACTATTTGTTGGTTGCACTAAGTAGGATAATACATCTTTTTTAATTATTCTACCATGTGGTCCACTACCTTGAATATTTGACAAATCAATATTATCAATAGCTGCTAATCTTCTAGCCAAAGGTGAAGCATATACTCTAGCAGTATCTTTTATTGTTTTGTTTTCCGGAGTTAAATTAACTGATTTACTTTCCTCTACAACTATTGCCGGCTTTTCAGATGGTATTGCAGATGATTTAGCAGCATTATCAATATTTGATATAAAATTATCCAATAAGCTTATATCTTCACCTTCTTCAAGTAATACAGCAATAAGTGAGTTGACCGCTACATTCTCTGTACCTTGTGGTACAATTATTTTAGCAAGAACCCCTTCATCTACAGATTCCACTTCCATAGTAGCTTTATCTGTCTCTATTTCTGCTATAACATCCCCTGGAACAACCTTATCTCCTTCTTTTTTTAGCCATTTGCTAACATTCCCTTCAGTCATAGTTGGGGATAGAGCAGGCATGAGAATCTTAATTGGCATAATATTAGTTCTAATTAGTTCGTTGGTATTTTTATGGTATTAGGACTGACTAACATAATTATCTGTTTACCCTCCATTTTAGGAGCAGAATCAATCTTAGCCAAACCTTCTAGTTCTAACAATATAAGGTCAAATAACTTCATACCAATATCGTTATGGATAATCTCTCTACCTTTGAACCATAAGGAGATTTTTACTTTGTCACCTTCCTTCAAAAAATCTTTGATTTTACGAAGCTTCACATCAAAATCACCCTGACTAATGTTTGGCTTAAACTTCATCTCTTTAAGGACAATAATTCTTTGTTTTTTCCTGGAATCTTGAATACGTTTTTTACTATCATATTTAAACTTACCAAAATTCAATATCTTACAGACAGGAGGCTCAGCATTTGGTGAAATTTCTACTAAATCTAAAGCAGCCTTTTCGGCATACTCCAAAGCTTCCCTAATACTGACGATGCCAAGCATCTCACCATTTTCACCGACTAAACGAACTTGACTAGCCCTAATTTCCCTATTAGCCTTCGGAAAATTACTGCTCTTAACTCCAGAAATAAAACTTCTCCATAATTATTGTTTAAATAAAATTATATTATTACTCAAATTATTTTGAGCATATAACTAACCCATTCTAGTTAACTCGTCATTGCAAGGAGTACATAAACCTCAACTGTCATTGCGAGAAGCTACTTTAGTAGCATTGAAGTAATCTATTTCTTAATGAAGAATGGATTGCTTCGCTCACATATGTTCGCTCGCAATGACAAACTACAAGCACAACCGTCATTGCGAGAAGGCGTGAGCCGACGAAGCAATCCATTTCTAATTACCTTTATGGATTGCTTCGTTGCCACTTTGCAGCTCCTCACAATGAAGGAGTGTGGACTCGCAATGACATTTAGCTATATTCAAAATACCACTTACGTTAAATAGCGGGTATTCTGATCTTTCACAAGCTTTACTAGATTTTTTAAAGAAATAATTTCTTGTTGATCAGATCCGAGTTGTCTTATAGTCACAGTATTATTTGCCATTTCCTGTTTACCAACAACAGCTATTATAGGCACTTTATCATTAGAAAAACAACGTATTTTATAATTAATCTTTTCAGGCGAAATATCAATATCTGACCTTACCCCTTCACTAACCAATAATTTATGCACCTCAAGTGCATAATCATTTAAATCACTAGTGATAGTAGCAATAGCTACTTGTACAGGAGCTAACCATAGAGGGAATCGTCCGGCATATTCTTCAATTAATATACCAATGAATCGTTCAAAAGAACCAATTACAGCCCTATGCAACATTACTGGTCTCTTTTTCTCACCGTTTGCTGCAACATAGTGGGCATCAAGACGTTCTGGTAAGACAAAATCAACCTGTAGAGTACCGCATTGCCATTCTCTACCTATTGAATCTTTAAGACAAAAATCTAGTTTTGGTCCATAAAATGCTCCATCACCAGGGTTTAATATGTAAGAATAACCGGCTTCTTTTACGGCATTTTTTAGAGCATTTTCGGCTTTATCCCAAACTTCATCACTGCCAGCCCTTACCTTAGGACGATCTGAAAATTTAATTTTTATATCCGAAAAGCCAAAATCTTTATAAATCTCGGTTAAAAGACTACAAAATTTTACTGTCTCACTGTTAATTTGCTCTTCGGTACAGAAAATATGGGCATCATCTTGCCTAAAAGCCTTTACTCTCATCAAACCATGCAATGCTCCAGATGCCTCGTTTCTATGACATAAACCAAATTCAGACATACGCAATGGTAAATCCCGATAACTTTTGATACCTTGCTTAAAAATCTGTACATGACATGGACAATTCATTGGTTTCATAGCCAGCGTTTTATCATCAGCAAGATTTAGAGCAAACATATCTTCCCTAAATTTCTCCCAGTGACCAGAAGATTCCCACAAGCTTTTATCAACAAGTACCGGAGTTTTTACCTCAATATACCCCATTTTTCTAATTTTATTTCTGATATATTGTTCGATAATGCGGTATATGCTCCAACCCTTATCATGCCAAAATACCATACCTTGAGCTTCTTCCTGAAAATGGAACAAATCAAGTTCCCGCCCTAATTTTCTATGATCACGTTTCTCTGCCTCTTCAAGCATATACAGATAATTGTCCAACTGCTCTTTTGTTGCCCAAGCTGTACCATAGATTCTTTGTAGCATAGGATTTTTACTATCACCTCGCCAATATGCTCCTGCTACTTTCATTAATTTAAAATGTTTAATGAAGCCAGTTGATGGAGCATGCGGACCACGACAAAGATCAATAAAATTACCTTGCCGGTATAAGGTAATATCCTCATTGTCCGGAATTTCCGAGATTATCTCAGCTTTATAATGTTCACCAATTGATTTAAAGAATTCTATAGCTTGATCACGATTCCATACTTCTCTAGTGATTTTCTCATTTCTTTTAACAATCTCATGCATTTTTGCTTCTATCTTCAGCAAATCTTCCGATGAAAAAGGTTGCTCCTTAGCAAAGTCATAAAAAAAGCCATTTTCAATAGCTGGTCCTATAGTTACCTGGATATTGGGAAATAATTCTTTAACTGCCTCCGCTGTTATATGAGCAGCATCATGACGTATTACCTCTAAGCATTTAGAATCTTTATAGGTTAGAATTCTTAAATTACAATCAAATTCTATCGGCAAGCTTAAGTCCTTTAGCTCATTATTTACCTCAATAACCAAAGCATCTTTTGCTAGAGAAGTAGAGATTTGACTAGCTATCTCCAACCCCGTAATATTTTTTGTAAATTGCTTTTGTGTTCCATCTGGAAAAGTAATAGTAATCATTGTATCTTATCTAATTTCAACATCTCCATATTATATTGTTAATAGCTTATATTCAACTTAAATTTTAATAAGTTCTTCAACCAAGCTCTTTGAAAATTAGAATAATATTATGATTATTTCAATTTTAGGTATATTTTTAGTTGACATAACTAATGTATTAAAAGGGGGGCAGTCAAAGTGTTTTTAAGCTTATAGCTATTCTATTTAAAGCGTTCATAATTGAAATACAACTAGTAATATCCACAATTTCTCTCTCAGAAAAATGTTTTAGTAGGTCATTTTTATTTCATCAATCTTTTCAAAAGAACCACGGGTTATGGATTCACACCATTTTAGGGCTAGAACTTCTTTTTCACTAAATACCTCTTTAGTGGAAAACCAAATTGGTAATAAATCTAGCTTCTTTTGAGAAACATTATTCTTTCTAGCCTCTGCAAGATGTAAATTACAACAATGAAAACAGCCATTTATTTGTGATACCCTTAGTTCAATTAATGCTCTCAGCCCTTGATCAATGGGAGACTCATTAAGACTTTCATAAGATTTATATATGCATGATATTGTGTATTTAGAGATTTCTGCATAGTTCATTTTTTCCTCTAAATTAGTTTTTTTCTTAAGTTGAATGTCAAAATAAAAAGGGCAGCAACTTAATAGCTACCTACTCTTCTAATAATTGTTCACGTATTGCTTGTAAGTCATCTTGACAATTATTCCAAACATCTTGGATTTCTTGTTCATAAGCAACTAACTCCAGCATAGTCCAATTAAACTGTTCAAAAAGCTTATATGCATTATTTAGCCCTCTATAAATAGCATCTATATTAGATAATGTTGTAGAAAATAATTCTTCTATTCTCGCTTCTTGTGATTTTTTATATTCACCATGACTAGCGGTACCAAATTCTGCTATATCATGCATCTGATTGGTTCGTATCTGTATTTCCACATTACGACTAGGTGTCCCAACGGCAAGCACGACATGCAGAGAACTATAACCATTATGCTTAGGATTAATAATATAGTCTTTATATTTCTCAAGATTGTTAGGATATAGATCATGAAGAATATCCAATACTTTGTAACAATCTTCTTGCTTATCAACTATAATTCTAAGAGCCACTAGATCAGTTAATTGATGAAAATCAATATTCTTTCTTAACAGCTTCTTTAAGACAGAAGCAGGGTCTTTTAGCCTATATGATATGTTCTCTACTATAGAACTCTCATGCAAACTAGTACCAATAGTACTGACAATCTTGTGGAAATTATATAACATAAAACTCATATTACTCTATAATATTTTAGAGATATTAATAAAAATTACCACTTCCTGTCAATGACTAAATTATTAAGTTATAAATAAGATATTTTAATAATATAATTTACGTCAATTCGGGATAAGGGATAAGAAAAAATAAAGGAGATATAGGAGTTGCAAGGAGTTAATGCCTGTGATAAATGTTTTTTT
>NZ_MWZE01000120.1 GCF_002259525.1 Rickettsia endosymbiont of Culicoides newsteadi
ACCTGCTCTCTCATTAATTTTTTCTTTAATATTGTCTTACCATTTTTATCTACACCGTGAATTTGAAAAATTCTTTTTGCAATATCTATACCAATTGTGGTAACTTCCATATGGGCCTCCTTATTGTTGTTTAGGATTCATTTCCTATCCTAGAAGATTAGCATATGCTTCTCATTCTGTATATAGGGTAGGTCCATACCATTAATTCAGGAGAATTTGGAGCTAGGAGCGATGAGTGATATGTCCCCAACTTCTCCTCTCGTTCTATTTGCAAGACATCCTATCGTCTTTATTGTTTATTTTTTATAATTATGTGTAGTTATGACTTTAGAAGAATTTCACCAAAAATATAATTATGCTCAATCAACCAAGATGATGCAACAATATTTAGACATCAAATTTGCTAATCTTGATTGTCTTCTATTGTTTAGGATGGGTGATTTTTATGAAATGTTTTTTGAGGATGCAATTCTTGCCAGTCAAGTTTTAGGTATTGCTTTGACTAAAAGAGGTTCTAATGGTGATTGTGAGATTGCTATGTGTGGTGTCCCTCATCATGCTCTTGAGACCTATTTGAATAAATTAATTGAAGAGAATTACAAAGTTGCTATTTGCGATCAATTAGAGACACCCGAAGAGGCAAAAAAACGTGATGGTTATAAGGCTGTAGTACATAGGGATGTAACGCGTATCATCACCCCAGGTACTATTACTGAGGAATCTTTAATTGATGTTTGTGAGCCTAATTATTTGGCAAGTTTAGTTTTGTTAAAAAACAAAGCGTCAATTTGTTACGTAGATATTTCTACTGTGGAAATTTCAGTTATTGAGATTCCGCAAAATGAGATTATCAATGAACTATCGCGTCTTAAGCCAAAAGAGATTTTACTTAGTGAAAATTTGAGGGGGCATCAATTAGCTAGTAATATTAATAACCAATTGCATTTTCGTATCTCATATCAAGTTGATAGTTTTTTTGCTAGTAAGAAATGTCATAAAATTATCTTAGATTTTTATAAAATTAATGATCTAAAAGCTATAGGTGAAGTATCTGAATGTCAAATAAGTAGTATTGGTAGTGTTTTAGAATATTTATCTTTGACCCAAAAGCAAAATATACCTTCTCTACCTTTACCTCGGTTGGTTAATTATCATAATTTTATGATTATTGATTCGGCAACTCGGCGGAATTTGGAAATTACCAGTAATTTATTAGGAAAAACCAAAGGCAGTGTCCTTGCTACTATTGATCATACCGTTACTAAAGCTGCCAGCCGTCTATTATATCACTTTTTATCTACACCACTAATAGATATTGATCAAATAAATTCTCGACAAAATATAACAGAGTTTTTTTATAAAAATATTGCCATAGTAGGAAATATTAAAAAATTACTCAAGAAAACTGGAGATTTAGAACGTTGTTTATCTAGAATTATGATGAATCGCGGCTCAGGACGAGATTTGCTAAATATTAAATATACGTTAAATGCTGCACTGGAAATAAAGGGTGAATTTATTGCTCATTACGGGCTAAATCTGCCAGATTATATAGAGAACTTAATCAAACCATTATCTGGCAATGAACAATTATATTCTTTAATAGACCAGGCAATTAGAGAGGATGCACCAAATAATATCAATGAAGGCGGTATAATAAATCATCATTATCACCCTAAACTACAAGAATTATATGATCTAATTAATAATGGCAAATCACATATAGAGAAGCTAAAGAATCTATATCGTCTTGATACTGGCATTGAAACTCTCAAAATATCACATAATAATGTGCTTGGGTTGTTTATTGAAATTACCCTAAGACATAGTGATAAGATGGTAGACAGAAAATTTATTCATCGTCAAACAACTTCTAATACTAGTCGATATACTACTATTGAATTACAAAAATTAGAAAGCGATATGGTTAATAGCAAAAGTTTAGCAATTAGTCTTGAACTGGAATTATATAATAAAATATGCCAGCAAGTTATTGATAATACTGTATTTCTGCGATTACTTAGCTGTTCTTTGAGTCAGCTTGATGTATTCTGTAATTTTGCTTATATTGCCGATGAATATAATTATGTTAGACCAGTTTTAACGAACGATTTAACTTTTGAAGTTATCAAGGGACGTCATCCAGTTGTTGAACAAAGCCTATTAACCGATAAAAAGAGCTTTATTGACAATAATTGCACTTTATCCGAAGCTAATAGAATTTGGTTAATTACTGGACCTAATATGGCTGGTAAAAGTACTTTTTTGCGGCAGAATGCCCTAATAGCCATATTGGCACAAATTGGTAGTTTTGTACCAGCGACAAGTGCCAAGATAGGAGTGGTAGACAAGATATTCAGTAGAATAGGGGCAGGGGACGATTTACAGGCAGGACAGTCGACTTTTATGGTAGAAATGCTAGAGACATCAGCTATTTTAGCACAATCTACTAAAAATTCCTTAGTGATACTAGATGAGGTTGGGCGTGGAACTTCGACATATGATGGCGTATCAATTGCTTGGTCAGTGCTTGAATATATTCATGATAATCTCAAATGCCGATGTTTATTTGCTACGCATTATCATGAATTAACCAGTATGAGTAATTTTTTGCCAAGCCTAAAAAATTATACAGTTGCTATTGAGGAATTAGGAAAAGAAATATTATTTTTGCATAATATTATCGAAGGGGCGGCTGATAAATCTTATGGAATTCATGTAGCCTACTTAGCGGGGCTACCAAAATCTGTTATAATTAGGGCGAATGACATTTTAGCAAAATTAGAAAAAAGTGCAACGTACAAAAATAAGCATATATTAAATACCGAATCAAACAATTTAAGTCTATTTAATTTGCCAGTAGAAAGTAAAAAAGAAATGAAATTCAATAAGTTAGAAAAAGAAATTAATACAATCGATCCTGATCAACTCTCCCCTAAGCAAGCTTTAGAGTTAGTCTATAAGTTAAAAGGATTGATTATTGAGTAAACGCCTATAATGACGTATAGATACACCAAGACTATATGGATTGCTTAGTCGTGCGGTTTCCGCACTCATCGCAATGACGTTTGGGGGGCATATACGTCATTGCGAGACCATGTAATGGTCGAAGCAATCCATAAAAGTAACCAAAAATGGATTGCTACGACCTACTTTCGTGGTCTCGCAATGACAACTTTTCTACTTTATTTTCTTAAAACGTTGCCAATTCAAGCTAATTACGTCAATTCGGGATAAGGGATAAGAAAAAATAAAGGAGATATAGGAGTTGCAAGGAGTTAATGCCTGTGTTTATTTTTTTTTCCAAAAAAAACATTTATCACAGGCATTA
>NZ_MWZE01000121.1 GCF_002259525.1 Rickettsia endosymbiont of Culicoides newsteadi
GAATTTTGGAGTATGACTCAATTACCGATTTTGATCCCTACTTCCCTACATTGTTACAAAAATTGTAGGGTACTATGCATCACGACCCAATACCTCACCTGTGGTTATTTTTTCTTTTATTTGAGCCATCCCAACACCTGCTCCTACAAAAACAGAAGGAGAGTTAGCATCAGTATTTAAATCAACATAACTATTGACCAACACTGAGGTTATTTGCCCCCTATGTGTTCTTTTTAAAGTTATAGGGGCGTCAATTGTTTTCTCAATTCCTAATACGTTATAAGTTCTAGTACTAGTATTAGTAGAAGAGCCTTCAAGTCTTGGATTAGTAAAACCAAATGTTAGATCAGCTCTAACATTATTTGTTAGATAATAACCTACACCAAGATTAACATCTCCCCCAAACAGAGGGGTCATTTTTATATCGAGGATTTTGTCTCTTGTTTTCTGTAATAAAGCTGCACCAACCTCAGCTTTCACATAAAGCTGCCCTTCACTTGCAAATGATATGCTAGAAATCAAGCTAATAAACGTTACAACTGGAATTGATAATAATCTTTTCATATATTTTTATTATTTAATTTCTTAATTGTAAAAAAAATTATATAATTTTTAATTCTTTATGCAAGCTAAATCTAAATAGATTGACAGCAGCAACCTAATGGTATATAAGTCTTTAACCTTATGTTTTGCATGATAGCCTTAAGCAATTAACGGAAAACTCTTAAGAATAGTTTCAGCTTACTAAAAGATCACTCTTTAAGTTGATATATAGTCAATTGATGAGAAGTTGGGGACGTTGTCATTCGTCGCTCGCCTATTACTTATAGGCATCACTCCTAGCCCCAAATTCTCCTGAATTGACTATATCTGTTGAGTTTTTTTTTTGTCTTAGGGAATCTTTATTATGACTATTATAAAGTCAAATTCATTTAGCAGCAAATTCAGAACTATCTTTTGGCCTATCCATAATCATGAACTCGGGAAATTCATACCGATGTGTGGTTTGATGTTCTGCGTCTTATTTAACCAAAATATATTAAGAATTTTAAAAGATAGTATTTTAATTTCAGAGATTAGTGCTGAAGTAGTCAGTTTCACTAAAGTTTATTGTGTAACACCTGCAGCGGCTCTATTCGTTATAATCTATGCTAAGATGCTTAACCATTATAGTTTTGAGAGGATTTATGGCTATTTAATTACCTTTTTTATTAGTTTCTTTATTGTTTTTGCTTTCATCATTTATCCTAATGTCCATATTTTCCACATTAATCCAAGTTCGCTGGAACAAATTATGGGGAATTATCCTCATTTAAAATGGTATATAGCTTTAATTGGTAATTGGAGTTATGTGGTTTTTTATACATTATCTGAGCTTTGGCCGAATATCTTTTATGTTTTACTGTTTTGGCAGTTTGCTAATGAGCTTACTACAACAGAAGAAGCAAAAAGGTTTTACACTCTTTTTTCATTATTTGGTAATTCTGCTTTAATATTTGTTGGCTTTTTGATGTCAAACTTATCATCTGCTAACACTATAGCTAAGTATTTTTTTACCGTACCGGACAATAAAACTATATTGGTAAAAATATCAACAAGTTTCGTGGTAGTTGCAGCTGTTATATCATATTTACTTGTAAGATTTATTAGCAAAAATGTTTTTACCAATCCAACATTTTATGCAAAGGCTAAATCTGCTAGATCGACTAAAGATGGAATGGGATTAATCGAAAGTTTTAGATATATCATAAGATCAAAATATTTATGGTTAATGCTAATTTGTTCTGCTGCTTTTGGTTTATCAATGAATTTGGTAGAAGCCGTATGGAAAGCAAAAATAAAAGAATTATACCCCACTGTTAATAGTTATGCAGAATTTAATAGCCTTTATATTCTTTGGACTGGGGTTACTATCATGATAATGACTATAATAGGCAACAATATAATGCGTAGTCATAGCTGGTTTGTGGCGGCTGTAATTTCGCCAATTATCATGATGGTTACTGGTACATTATTCTTTATTTTAATCGTGTTTGATCATCAAATATTGTCTCTATTTGACAGTGCTATTCTTATGACCCCACTTGCTCTTGCGGTATCAATTGGTGCTTTACAGAACATTCTAGTGAAAGGTACTAAATATTCAATTTGGGATACCTCTAAAGAGATGCTATATATCCCTCTAGACAAGGAGCTAAAAACCAAAGGTAAAGCAGCTGTTGACGTTATTAGCTCGAAAGTTGGTAAATCTTCGAGCGGATTAATACAGTCAGTTATTTTTACATTAGTACCAACAGCAACTTTTAGTTCTATTTCACCATTTTTAATGGTAGTATTTATCGTTGTTTGTATTACCTGGATTTACTCGGTAAGAAAAATATATTTTGAGTATAAGAAAATTGTCTAACCTATCAGATTCTTATATATAATAGACCTCTTGCATAACCTAAAGATAATTGAGGAATTTTTAGGAAAAGCGAAGTCGAGTACCGCAGCATACTATAGTCAGTTCATGGGAATTTGGTGCTAGAAAACTGTCTCCTAGGATAATTACAAAAGATTTGTTTTCTAAGCCTTAAAAGAGAAAAATCATGCAACAATTTAGTTTTTATCACACTACTGAAGGATTAGTATATAAAACAAGCTGTCTTTTAGTAGAAAAATCTTACCATAGCAATTTGAGAATTGTGGTTTTAGTTCCAGATATTGAAGTACAAGAATCACTAAATAAGATGATATGGACTTATTCTAGAAAACAGTTTATTCCGCATGGTAGTAAACTTGATCCATTACCAGAAAAGCAACCAGTCTATATTACTCATCAGTTAGAGAATCCTAATCAGGCTACCATCCTAATAATTATTGCCCCATTTGATATACAAGAAATTCTTAATAACAAAAATTTTGCACATTTTCAGAGAGTAATTATAATATACGATGCTTTAGATAATTTAAGTTTAATAATTAAAACAATAAATGAACTAACTATTGCAACACCGATAATTGATTGTTATAAACAGAGTCCAATGGGAACGTGGAGTAAGATTTAATATACTAATCAGGTTAGTATTAGTTCGTCATTGCGAGGAGCTGCTTTGCGGCGACGCGTCAATCTATAAAAGAGATTAGAAAGGATTGCCGCGTCGCTACTAAAGTAGCTCCTCGCAATGACGAACTAATAGTAATCAGGTTAGCTATATTATTTTTTTGAAGGAACAAATAAATTTACCAATATACGTCAATTCGGGATAAGGGATAAGAAAAAATAAAGGAGATATAGGAGTTGCAAGGAGTTAATGCCTGTGATAAATGTTTTTTT
>NZ_MWZE01000122.1:0-3310 GCF_002259525.1 Rickettsia endosymbiont of Culicoides newsteadi
ACTCAAGGATATTTATAAGAATGCAGAAACCATTATGGCACTCGATGCCGAATATATGACCGCTTCCTTTGTGGCTCTATTTTTTTATTTTCTTTCTTGACAAATTCACTCGTCCATATATGACAAAAAACTTGATTGCCTCGTTGGCTTATACTTTCTCGCAATGACGTCTGTGAATTAGGCATCATACTAACCGGGTTAGCTATATATTTATCTCAATTACCAAGCATTCTCAATAATAATGGGTATACTGTAAGGTTTAATAATTATTAGATCAAATCTAACCTGATAATTTTGGTATTTAGGGTTAGAGCTTAAAAACATACTGGTAGCTCTTTTTATTCTCATCTGTTGATGAGTTGATAATATTCTATCATCAACGTCAGAACATCTTGCTTTTACTTCTATAAAAACAAGTTGTTTACCACGCAGAGCAATAATATCAATTTCGCCAACATAATATCTTTTACGATGATAGAGAATTTGATAAAATTTAATTTTGTAAATAATAATAGCTATATACTCAGCTATTAAACCAAGGGTAATCTTTCTCATAATAAAGTTAATTGACTTGAATCTGCATAATTATGCAAGTTTACAAATTTACTATTTAAATACTCAAATATTCCCTCATCTGAACCTTCCACTCCAAACCCTGAATTTTTTCGCCCAGCAAATGCTGCCTTGCAATTAGCAGGCAGCGAATCATTAATTGATACCATACCAAAATCAAGTTTTGTTGCCATTATTTGAGCTATGGCTATATTATTGCAATATATATAAGCTTGCAAACCATATTCCGTATTATTAGCTCTATTTATAACTTCTTGTATACTGCCAAATTTATAACATGCAAGAACGGGACCAAATATTTCTGTGCTAAAAATCTCCATATTATCCTGACAATTACTAATAATTGTTGGCTCAAAAAAATTACCATGAGCTTTACCTCCACATAAGATTTCTCCACCTTTATTTTTAGCATCTTCAATCAATTTTAAAATCTTATCTATAGCTGCTTTATTAATCAACGGTCCTATAACTGATTCAGAATCAAAACCATCCCCTATTTTCAGATTAGCAAATTTTGTAGTAAGAATTTGTAAAAATTCATCATAAATTGCTTCTTCAATTAATATTCTGTTGGGCGAAGTGCAAGATTGTCCACTATTCCTTATCTTTCCTAATATAAGCTCACTGGCAGTCTTATCTAAATCAACACCACTTAATATAATAAATGGAGCATTACCGCCAAGTTCTAGAGATAAACGCTTAATAGTAGCACTAGAATTCTGATATAACATCTTTCCTACCCTCGTAGAACCAGTAAATGATAATTTACGAATTCTAGAATCATTACAAAATATTTGTCCAATATTATTGGCATCACCGGTGATAATATTTAGTACTCCAGCTGGTATCCCAGCATCATTTGCCAATTTAGCCAAAACCAATGCAGAAAAAGGTGTGAATTCCGATGGTTTAAGTATAACGCTACAACCAGCAGCTAATGCTGGAGCAACCTTTCTTGTTACCATGGCATTTGGAAAATTCCATGGAGTAATTGAACAAACCGTACCAATTGGCTCAAATTCGATGATAATCTTGTGAGTTATTGATTTTCCAGGCTTTATTTTACCTTGAATGTTATGAATGTTACTAGCAAACCAATCAATAAAAGACGCACCATATAATACCTCAAGCTTTGCACCTTCTAATATTTTCCCCTGTTCTAAGGTAATTATATAGGCTAGTTGATCAATATTCTCTAATATTAAAGAATGCCATTTTCTTAATATAGTTATTCTTTGTTCAAAAGAAGTTTGTGACCAAATTTTAAAAGCTCTAACAGAACTGTCAATAGCACTAATAATTAAATCATTAGGCAAATTTGGTATCGACCCAACCACTTTATCATTGGCAGGATTATAAACTGATAACTGTTCTTGGCAATCTAGCCAATTTCCATCTATATAGTTTTTTGTATTAACAAAATCTAGTAATTGTATATTAAACATTAAAAGACTTCCCACATCCACAACTACCTTTTTCATTCGGATTGTTAAAAGTAAAGCCAGATTTAAACTTACCTTCTACATAATCCATTTCACTTGCTAGAAGATACATTAGAGCTTTTGGGTCAATTAATATTCGTACACCTTTATCTTCTACCACCTCATCAAACTTATTTTTGATATCAGCATATTCTACATAATAAGATAGACCGGAACAACCACCAGATTTCACACCAATCCTAATACCAAAAGATGGTTTATCACGCCTGTCTATCAATCTCTTTATTTGTTGAGCTGCTGCCTCAGTCAATGACATAACATTTTTCATAATAATTACTATGAGTTTTTAGTTTTATAATCAAGTATTGCTGCTTTTATGGCATCTTCTGCCAATAAAGAACAATGGAGTTTTACTGGTGGCAAAGATAATTCCTTGGCTATCTCTGTATTTTTTATACTACCAGCCTCGTCAAGAGATTTACCCTTAACCCATTCCGTTACTAAAGAACTTGAAGCAATAGCAGAACCACAACCAAATGTTTTAAATTTTGCATCTGTAATAATTCCCTCTGCACTAACTTTAATTTGTAGCTTCATTACATCACCACAGGCGGGGGCTCCCACAAGACCTGTCCCAACATATGCATCATTTTTGTCCAATGATCCAACGTTACGCGGATTTTCGTAATGATCCAGTACTTTTAAACTATAACCCATGTTATTCCTATATTAATAATTATTCTACCTTAATACGTCTATACTCTTCTGCTTTGAAAGATTGTTTTTTTGAAAATATCAGGGACTCACATACTAACATACGCTGCCATAGTCTAGGAGCCTGCCTCCTAGCCCATTATTTTCAAATTCAATTCTCCAAATCATTTGAGTATATATCTATAAATATAACAGATTTTTTTGACCCACTAATAGTTATTTGCATTATTTTTGCAATATTGCTTATTTTTTCATACCCTACAATTTTTTTATTATTATGAAAATAACAAAAATTTTAAGGTATTATGCTATACATAGGCGTTATTACTAAAGTAACGCCTTGCTAATAAGCACCAGTTTACTGTACTTTCAATAGTTCATTGATTCTTGTAATAGATAATCTAGTCATTCTTGCTACTTCCTCAATAGAGTTACCATTGTTTATCATCATTTTTATTAATTTAGCTTCACCCTCGGCTCTACCCTCGGCTCTACCTCTAGCTTCCCCGATTTGAATCCCTTCTTCTTTCCATACTTGAGCTATACTAGGCATAAGTTCTTCTCCTTTTTCTTTAGTTAAA
>NZ_MWZE01000122.1:3325-6478 GCF_002259525.1 Rickettsia endosymbiont of Culicoides newsteadi
TGTACGTTAATAAGCTGACAATCATTTGTCCAAAAGCCTCTGGCTAAATCTGGATGGCTAAATAAATTCCATATATTGAGCGATGCGTTATATTTCTTCTTGCCATTATAAATTATTAGGGGATAAATTACTGGAAGGCGTTTAGCTTTAGGATTAGTAGTTAAATATCGATCACAAATATTAATCATATATTTAAATAACCTAAATGCCATCATTTTATCAACAGTACTTTGATGTTCCAATAGCAAAAAAATATAGCCATCCTGATCATTAAACTTAACAGAAAATAATACATCAGAAATAGTTTCAGAAAGGTCTGGCTCAATAAAACTATCTTTTTCTAATTTTAAAGATGTGCTATCGATTAAAGCCAACACATCTTTAGGCAAATGAGTTGCCAAAAACTCTTTAGCAACTATTGGATTCTCCATAGATTTGCGAAAAATTTCGTCATGCTTTGGTTTGTCTGGAGTCATAATACCATTTCCCTATTAATTACTTTAGTTATTTCCTACAACCTCCTAGTTTACAAAGGTTTGACAAAATACTATTTAATACTATAATTTAACACCTTAAAATACAACGTTATTATAATTTAAATTTTTTATGAATACAGCTCTATCCTTGAAAAAACCATTTTTATTATGGTCTCTTGCCAGCATGTTTTTTGCCTTTCAATTTATATTAAGACTTTCGACTGGAATTCTTAGAGAAGAAATTATGCAAAAATTTGCTATTGATACCATAGCATTTGGTACAGTTGCTGGATATTATTATTTAGGTTATGCAGGGATGCAAATACCAATTGGCATAATGCTCGATAAATTTAACTTTAGAATTGTTACATTCATATCTATCTTGGTTACTTCTCTTGGTACTTTAACTTTTGTTGCCAGCGAAAATTTCAATTATTTACTCATTGGTAGATTTATGATTGGAGCTGGTTCTGCTGTTGGGTTTTTATCAGTAGCTAAAATTACTAGAAGCTGTTTTCCAGCTAAATACCACTCCGTAATGCTAGGGCTTTCTTTTACTTTTGGCTTAATTGGAGCAGTATTTGCTATTACTCCAATGAAACTATTATTCACCTATTTTGGTTATAACGTAACTTTTAATAGTTTAGCTTCCATCGGATTTATTATTGGACTAATGATTTTATTGATAAAAAATGATGATGTAAGTAGCAATTCTACTACTACTCTAGATTCCGAATTATCGATATTGAAACTCTTATTAAACCCTACTATTCTGTTAATCGGGATTTTTGGTGGTTTAATGGTAGGAGCATTAGAAGGTTTTGCTGATGTATGGGCTATTCCATTTTTCAAACAAATTTATCAAATGAATGATATGGATAGTAACTTAGCTACCTCATTTGTTTATATAGGGATGTGTCTTGGCGGTCCAATACTTGCTCTTATTGCTAATTTAGTAAAATCATCTGATGCTATAATAACTATCACCGGATTGCTGACAATAGTAATTTTTATCATTCTATTATATTGTCCTTCATTAAATTTCTTTACTAGTAGTTCTTTAATGTTTTTATTAGGAATTTTTTGTTGTTATCAGGTTCTAATCTTTACCATTGTCAGTAACCTTGTTACGGAGAAATCTATTGGACTTGCCGTTGCGATAGTCAATTGTATCAACATGTCTTTTGGGCATTTCTTTCACAAAATTATGAGTTATTTAATCTCTTATAATTGGGACGGCTTACTGAGTGAATCTGGCACTCCTATTTATAGTCACTATGATTTTATTGTGGCAATTTCTATAGTTCCCATTTGTTGTCTTATCGGAATTATCGGCTTTTGCTGTTTGTCTAAAAAGTCAAATAAAATATCAATCAAGGGATTTGTGGAAGAACCTGTTTCAGCCTAACAAACGTCATTGCGAAGAGGCACAAGCCGACGAAGTTGATCCAGGAAATTAGTACAAATAATTTAACCTCTTAAAACTTGTTTTACAATTTCAGGTTCCTTTTGAATAATCTTAAGAAGTACCTTTGCTGCCCCAGTTGGTGATCTACGCCCTTGTTCCCAATTACGTAGTGTTGCAATGCTAATTCCAAATGCTGCAGCAAATTGTTTCTGAGTTAGTTTGAGGTGATCTCTTGCCTCATATACATCAATATTTGGTAATGAAATATTGTGTTTTTTTGCTTTTAGCCGACCTTTAGAATATAGGATCGCTTCTTGCATTCCAGCTAGAATACTTTTTTCAGTTCGATTAAATTCTTTTGTACTCATATTTTTTTCCTAATTATATAATTTTATTAAAGTCTTACTCAGGTTTTTTAATTCGTTACAAGTATCCTGACTAATATTCTCCATTTTGCTTTTTATAAAACCAGTTATTAAAAAGACCGGCATATTTTCATTATGATAAAAATAAATTATTCTCATTCCTCCACTTTTACCTTTATTGTTAGTTAGAGCAAATCTTAATTTTCTAATACCACCAGTACCTCTTATTATATTTCCCTGATTAGGATTCGCTGCTATATAGTTAATAATTTCCATACATTCTTTTTCACTCAAGTAATCCTTAGCAAATTTTTGAAATTCTGGAAGTTCAACAATTGAAATAAGTTTTGTGTCCATAAAATACACGATATGCCATTGGCATACTTATGTCAAGAGCTAAGTAAGGGAACTGTAAATATTTCTGCAAAGATTTCGCACAAGGCTGTATTTTAATATCTATGTGGGTATAGCCTCATCGGCGTAATCTGTACGAACACGCATAAGCGTCAGCAATTAAGAAAACAATAATTGAGAAACCGTCATTGCGAGGAGACCGTAAGGTCACGAAGCAATCAAGAAAAGTGATTAGAAATCGATTGCCACGCCACCTACGGTGGCTCGCTAATAGACGACTTTTCTACTTTATTTTCTTGCTGACGCCTATAAGTAATAGGCGAGCATTAGAGTGACGACGTCACCAACTTCTCATCAATTGACTATAAATCGTAGGTAGCTTCCTAGAATGGCACAACTGTCGAACATTGGTATTTCTTTTTTATTATTTAAATTCTATTTCCTTAGCATGTCTGATATGAACTACATAAATAGTATAGCACTTAACATAGAGGTTAATATAAGTTATAATGATAGATAATGAATAAATTTAATAATAGCAATATGGCGA
>NZ_MWZE01000123.1 GCF_002259525.1 Rickettsia endosymbiont of Culicoides newsteadi
GGCATGGGAAAAACCCAACTTGCTAGAATGTATTGTTATGAAAATCAAAATAACTATAAACTTATTTGGTTTATTGATTGTAATTTAGATATTAATCAAGAACTACTAAAGCTAGCCAAAGCTATTAATAGTATGGTTAATAACTCTACTAAATCTACTCTAATACCAGAAGATATTGTATTAGTACGAAAAGAAATAATGAACTATTTATCGAGTCAAGATAAATGGTTAATAATATTTGATAATCTGAAGGTAAGTGAAAATAAGAAAGTTCAGGAATTTGTTGATTGGGAAAATAATGGGCATGTTATATTTTGTTCCCAAGATAGTGAAATATTACCGAATATAGTCAAAATGACTGTCCTTGCAAAAAACGACGTCAGTATTCTTGCTAACAATATTTTAGAAAATAATGATCCAAAGGTAGTAGAATTCTTGAGCGAAGAATTTGCTGGTTATCCTATCATGACAGTACAAGGGATACAATTATTAAATAATGTAAAAGGTTTAGATAAAGCCGAATATAAGAAAAAAATTCAACAATCAACAGATAGAATTAAATCGAACATTATATTAACTATCAATCAATTAAAACCAAGTGCTAGAAATTTACTAAATAAAATCGCCTTAATAAATAATCAAGGTTTTTCAAAAGAATTACTAAGTTTTATTACTGATGATCAACGTACATTGAATAATGATATTTATGAATTGTCTAAATTTGCCTTAATATCTAATATTGACCCACAGGAAGCTAATCCGATCTTTGAAACGCATGATATTATAGTCCAAAAAATAGCAGAGATTAATGGTAGCAGGAATAATAAATCTTATTTAGAGGATATTATTACCAAATTAATGAATTATATACCAAAGAATGCAGTAAAAGCTCGTATTTTTAGAAATGCTAAAACTATACAAGAAAATTTTGAAATAATTTTAAGAAATTCAGAAAAGTATAATATAAATATATATAAAATTATGGCTCTTAATTTGCAAATAATGGTTCAACATCATAATTCCCTTAATTATTCTATTGTAGCAAAGAAGGCTATTTGGTTTAATAAAGCCGATCAGGAAGGAAAATTTAAATTATGGTTAATGAATAATGATGAAAAATATGCATATATAAGGTATATGCAGACAATAGGTCTTTATCATATAAGTTATTCTAATTATAGGGCAGCAAGAGAATGTTTTGTAAGAGGCCAAGAAATATTTGAGAATGTTGAAGGTTATGAATCTTACAAATGGACTTTATTCTATAATTTAGCAATATGTAATATTATTTTAGGGCAGGTTCAAGAAGCCGAAAAAAACATTCAAATTATGGAAAAAATGTCTAATGAAGGTTTAATGGATCAAAGTGAACTAAGCTATATACATATACTTAAAGCACAGTTATTATTTATACAAGGAAAGTATACTGAGTCATTAGAACAAAATAGTAAAACTATAGAAAATTTTATTAAAAATGGTCTAAGTCCTGATGATCTATTTTTTATACCTCTTTATACACTTAAAATAGAAATATTAAATTATCTTGGAAAATACCAAGAAGCATATGAGCAAGCTAAGAAATTGTATAATTTATGTAAACATTGCAAAGATACTGAAGCACTTGGTTGTATTTATAGTGTAATAGCAAGAAGTGAATTAGGATTAGGCATGCTAAATCAAGCCTCAGAACATGTTAACAAGGCTATCTCCATATTTTTAGTCGATGAGCGTAGAAACCCCAAAAATGCAGATTATTTGGAAGATCCAGATTTAGCTGCTATGTATGTAGTGCAAGGTGATATTCTATTTACCCAAGATAATATAAAATCAGCAATAGAATCCTATAATAAAGCTTATACCATATATTATTACTTATATAGAGATAATCGTAAAAATATGGCATATGTTAGTTATTTATATAGTCAAGGAGCTAAAGCTGCATGTAAAGCAAAAAACTTATTTAGTTATAAATTTTTTGGTAACCGCAAGTCAAGGAGTTTGGCATAAATCATCCTAATACTGTATCTATGTTTGAGTATTGTAAACAATATGATATGGATTTATGGGCAAAAAGAAACTAACAGGTTGACTGCGATAACTAATTAAACCTGCAAAGAAATAATGGGGTTTGACTAGTTGAAAAAATTGGTATATGCTGATAGTTAACACCTCAATAAAGGTTGCAATTTAATAGCAATACTGTTGAATTAATTTCTCTAGTAAGTACTTTCGAGTTCGGAAAATTTCTAAGTACTTACTAGTTTATAACTCCAAATGTGACATTCAAGCTCTAGCCTGATTAATAGCTCGATACTTAAGTGTTACACTGGCTTTTTTAGTATGAGATTTACCAAAATGTCTTTTTGGTTTTAAAAAATTAGTCAGTAAGTACTGATTTCTTTTTATAATTTCATTCTATTTTTGTAGTTTAATATAGTTTTTTTTAGGTGTCAAGAAAAAACTACCTGTTTTTTTGGGTATTTTGTTAAAATAATTTATTATGAGAATACATTGCTCTTGTTCACCAAATACAAGGATTTTTAAAGAAAAAATTAGAAGAAACGAAGTTAAAAAGAAAAGATTTAGCATATAAAACTGACATTCCGTATTCTACTATATCTAAGATTATTAATGCTGTAAGAGATAATCCAGAGTTAATAAATATATTAAAAATTGCAAATTATTTTAAATGCTCTATGGATGAAATTGTAGGAAGGGATGATTATGCATTATCTCATCAAGAAACACAAGAATTTCTCAACGTATCTCCTAAGGATGTTAGTACCAACTTAAGGGAATTTGTCAAAAAAAAATTGGAGCAGCAAAAACTTAACCTATATGTCTTATCTAAGAATATTGGGTCTAGTGAAGAAACTCTACCTCAATTTATGAAAGATAATGGTAAACAAAAAACTTTAGGTAGTGCAGTTACCGTAGCCCTAGCAGATTATTTTCAAGTGTCATTGGATGAAATTGTAGGCAGAATTAACCCTAATTCTTGTAATGATCAATCTTCTCAACAAAACTCCAATTGTGATGTTGAACCAAGATAATGATATACTAAAAACCTAAAGCGTCATTATAAATTAACAAGATTTAAGGGGGCATTATTAAAAATTACCTTTGTGTTCCAGCTACTCCTTCCATAACAGAACTTTCACCTGTAAGATTAATACCTCTATGGGTAATGGCAATCTACAAATCAGGGAATAAAAAAATATCGCAAAAATAATGAAAACAGCTATTAGTGGAGCATAAAAATCTGCTATATTTATAGATATAACCATTTGT
>NZ_MWZE01000124.1 GCF_002259525.1 Rickettsia endosymbiont of Culicoides newsteadi
AACTTATCCACATTCTTCGCTATTTACAACATCAATAATCTTTATTTTATATATTTAAAAGATTATTTTTTCAACTTGACACAGTTTGACGAACACTCCCTTGTGGCTCTATTTTTTTATTTTCTTTCTTGACAAATTCACTCGTCCATATATGACAATAGTTCGCAGAAATGACAATTTACAACTCAATATTAAGAACTTATTAGGGCTATCTATATATGCAGTTACAAGAAAAAATTTATGTTTTTTTATGTGCTTTATTTGTTGTGCTAATAGTAGTTAGTAACTTAGTATATCAGAAATTTGTTTATTTACCTATTTTCTCTATTTATACCTTTGAACTATCGGTTGGGGCGATTTTTTATCCGGTCACTTTTCTAATAACTAACTTAATATCCGAGTTTTATGGTAAAGAGAAAGCACAATTTTGCGTTAGATTGGCAACTAGTATAAATATTTTGGTATTATGTATTATCAGTTTCATGGGTTATCTACAAGCTACTACCTGGTCAAAAATTGACAATAATACTTTTGACTCGGTATTTGGGGCATATAGCGTATCGCTATTTGGTTCAATAACAGCTAGTTATACAGCTCAGATGATAGATATAAGGCTTTATTTACTAATTCGCAAACTTACTAACAATAAATACCTTTTTCTAAGAAATTTGAGTAGTGCCATATCGTTATTTATTGATACATCGATTGTAGTTATTTTTGTTACAGTTATTGGGGTTGTACCTTATGAACAAATGATATCTTTAATATTTAACAGCTATTTATTCAAACTGTTTTTCACCATAGCAACTACCCCAATATTTTACTATGTGGTGTACTTTATTAGGAGTCGGAATTAAAACGATACTCTCAATTTTATCGAACCTTGATGGCTAGAGTATTTATTATTAGAAGCTAAATAATCATATACTGCCATAATTTCTGTCACTCCACGTTTTATAGTAATAGTCCCACCAACTTTGTAGTTATATTTAGCCGGTTTTTCAAGTAGCAATACTTCCTCTCTTCTATTAGATACGCCTGACTCTATCTGCATACGAACCTTCTGTTGCTTATTATGCAAAAATCTCTCACCTTCCATGTGCAATCCAGGAATCACCTGGGTAGTATCACTAATCTTCATTGGTATAACTGCTTCAAATCCTATAATTCCAGAAGCTCTTCTGTCATTAGTAGCAGCGACCGATAGACTCTGTGCTTCAAATCTTTCATTATATCCAGCAATATTGTATCCTCCATACTTTAACCCAATATTTGGGGTGATTAATACTTTACCAACATGTGATTTGTGAGCAACTACTATCTTACTACTATATGAAGTATTATCAAATTTAGCCTTAGCCATCTGGTTTTGCACTGGTATTTTTGCAGAAACATTACCAAGGGCAAAGGAAAAAACACCTTGTAGTATTAATTTATCAGACAAATTAGTTTGACCATATATAGATATTACATGGGCGTGGGCAGCAACTTTGTCAGTACGATTTTTGTATTTAAAGTTAGAAATGACATAGTTATAAGCTCCTCCTATAATGCTACCACCTTGCAGTTCTATATCACCCCCAATAGTTGCAGCCCTAGTTCTGCCGGTATATCTACTTAATATGTTACCCCCCTCATACTTAGCCACACCAATCGTACCACTAACCCAGACATTTTTAGACACAATATTATCTTCATCACCAGAAGCAAGAGCTGCAAGATCAAGTTGGTGGAATCTTGATTGAACAGACTGTTCTATAAAATCAAAAACTGATGCTACTGAATTTATTGTTGCTGAAGTTACTTGTTTTGGTACCTCTACTGTTTGTTGTTCTAATGCTTTTACCTGTTCTTGCAATATTAATGCATCACTGTTATTGCGGGAGGCAATATCGTTGTCAGCTGATATATTTGGCTTTAATACTGGACTCGATGGTGTTTCTGATTTTGAGTCTTGGTTGTTGTCAAGTTCTGATTTTGAATTTGGTTTTTGCTCTTCTTTTTCTTTTAATTCTGAATTTTGATCTGAGTCTTTGTTGTTGTTAAGTTCTGAGTCTGAATCCTTAACCTTATTATGAGCCTGAGCTTGAGTTCGAGGCGGAGGCATTGGTAGTGTACTAGAATCAGAGTCTTCCTCATATTCTGAATATACCTCTACATCCCATTCATTTGACCCTATGCTTTCTTCATCTGACAACTCTACGTTTTCTTCATTTGCTCTTACGCTCCTTTTGTTTAATTCTAAGCTTTCTTCATTTAATGCTACGCTTTCTTCATCTGACAACTCTATGTTTTCTTCATTTGCCCTTACGCTCCTTTTGTTTAATTCTACGCTTTCTTCATTTGATGCTATGCTTTCTCCATCTGACAGCACTAAGCTTCCTTTATCTGATCTTACGCTCTTTTTGTCTAATTCTAAGCTTCCTTCATTTGACTTTATGCTTTTTTTGTCTAATTCTAAGCTTCCTTCATCTGACCTTATGCTTTTTTTGTCTAATTCTAAGCTTCCTTCATCTGACCTTACGCTCCTTTTGTTTAATTCTACGTTTTCTCCATTTGATGCTATGCTTTCTCCATCTGACAGCACTAAGCTTCCTTTATCTGATCTTACGCTCTTTTTGTCTAATTCTAAGCTTCCTTCATTTGACTTTATGCTTTTTTTGTCTAATTCTAAGCTTCCTTCATCTGACCTTATGCTTTTTTTGTCTAATTCTAAGCTTCCTTCATCTGACCTTACGCTCCTTTTGTTTAATTCTACGTTTTCTCCATTTGATGCTATGCTTTCTCCATCTGACAGCACTAAGCTTCCTTTATCTGATCTTACGCTCTTTTTGTCTAATTCTAAGCTTCCTTCATCTGACCTTATGCTTTGTTCAATCTTGTCTTGAATAAATGTAGAATCAGGAATTTTATTAGTTGTATAGTCAATTGATGAGAAGTTGGTGGCGTCGTCACTCGTCACTTGCTTATTATATATAGGTGTCGCTCCATCGCTCATGCTACCCAATTCTCCTGAATTAATGGTATGGACCTACCCTATATACAGAATGAGAAGCATATGCTAATCTTCTAGGATAGGAAATGAATCCTAAACAACAATAAGGAGACCCATATGGAAGTTACCACAATTGGTATAGATATTGCAAAAAGAATTTTTCAAATTCACGGTGTAGATAAAAATGGTAAGACAATATTAAAGAAAAAATTAATGAGAGAGCAGGT
>NZ_MWZE01000125.1 GCF_002259525.1 Rickettsia endosymbiont of Culicoides newsteadi
CTCATTCTTAGTTAATACTTTTTCTCTTAATTATTCAATAATTATTTCATTCCTATATCATTCCAGCGGAATGTGGGTTATAGAATAAAAATTGTAGGGTGCTATGATCTGAGACCCCTGCGTAAGCAGGGGTGACAAGAGAGAGGGGGGTTATTTAATAGCATTGCATTATTAATTCAAACTGATTATCATCAGTAACAATAATTTTTGTATCAGTGTTGTAGATAATTGGATCATTAACTCGTTCATGACCGAATCTATTGGTCTTAAATATTGGGATTTTAAAGGTAGCCGCAAAATCAGTAAGAGTCCTAATCATGGTCTCGTTATCATTTCCACAAGTTCCAAATATTATAGCGTTTACTCGTTCTAACAGCCCTGCTTGTTTTAAATGATATAAGATACGATCTATTTGGTATGGCTTTGTATCAACATCTTCCAAGAAAAGTATCTTATTTGTCGTTTTTATTTGCCATGATGTACCTATAGATGTTTGTACAATGCTTAGATTACCGCCTGTAAGATTACCTGTAACGATTTTACTGGATTTTGCCGCAAGGTTAAGTGCTGATAATCCTTTAATTTTAGCTTGAGTTTCTTTACCAGAAATTATTTTTGCTATTTTTATAAAATTTTGACGATCTTTAGTTGGCTTAAGTATTTCAACGATACCATTACCATGAATTGTCTTCCAACCCCATTCTTGCGAAAAGAAAATATGTAAAGCTGTCATATCACTAAATCCTATAAAAAACTTTTCCTTTATCGGTTTCTTTAAGCGTTGTAAGTCAGGAATTAATTTAGCTGAACCATATCCCCCACGAAGAGCCCATATTACGTTATTTGATTGATCAGTTAAGGCCTTTTCCAAACATAATAATCTTGTTTGATCATCGGAAGAATGGAATAGGCTTTTTCCTTTAAAGCAATCATTTGGAATATTTAGTTTTAACGAAGTAATATTTCTCAAATTAGATAATATTTCATTGCTGACTCCTGAAGCAGGAGCAACAACAGTAATTTTTGTATCTTTCAATAAATTAATAAATTCTGCATTATTCTTGTTGAACTCTGAATTAGCAAATGCTGATAAGGACATAAAAATAACTGGTAGGAAGATTGTCTGAATTGTTAGGAGCCTAATATGTAAAAGATAATTGTTAAATTTCATAGAGTAGTATACCTATTTATGATATGGATGGTTTTCTATTATGGTCTGAGTCCGATATATTTGTTCTAATAATATTATTTTTGCCATTTGATGGGGCATAGTCATTTTTGAAAGGCTAAGATGGATATTTGCTTGTTCAAGAATCGATTTATCTAAACCGAATGCACCACCAATAATAAATTGTATATTTTTACCTGATTGCAAATTATTTGTTATTAATTTTGTAAATTCATGACTATTATAATCATTACCAATAATGTTTAGTACTATTTTACAGGATTTTTCTTCTAAAAATTCATTAATTAATTTACCTTCAAATTGTTTGATTTGTTCAGCTGGTAATTTTTTTGAATAACAAATTTCTGTGGATTTTATATTATATTTTATCAATTTTTGATAATCTCTGGCAATTGGCTGATAATAATTATTAAGTTTACCAACGGAAATTATTTGTATTTGTCTCATTATTTTATTATTGATTAATTAATTTAATTATACACCAAAAAAGTTATGCACTAAGTAAAAGTTAGAAATTTATATTGACTTTTTATATATTTTTAATTAAAATGTTAACGAGCTTTAATCTATACTTTAAGCAATTATGGCAACATATCTTGGCTATCAATAACATATAAAACTGACCTTAGCATAGTTACCCAAAATAAGTATTTTTTATTTACCCACAAAGTTATCCACAATTTATTCTGATTATTTGTCAAATATACTTGATTAGCTCTTCAGCAATATGCACAGCATTTAAAGCTGCTCCTTTACGTAAATTATCAGCTGTAATCCATAAATTAATGGTGTTTTTTTGACTATGATCTTGTCTAATTCGTGAGACATAGACCATATCCGTACCTACTACATCTTTGGGAGTGACATATTGTATTGGATCTAAATGACAATTAACCTCAATAGAGTCTGATTCTTTAAGAATCTCTTTTACTTCTTCCGCATTTATTGCCCCACTAAATTCAACATTAACTGAAATAGCATGACCAACAAACACCGGTACTCTAACACAAGTTACACTAGCTTTAGCATGTGTTCCTATAATTTTTTCTAATTCCAGGGCGATCTTAGATTCTTCACTAGTAGAACCATCTTTATTAAAGCTACCTATATGCGGGAATAAATTAAAAGCTATTTGATGTGGAAAAACTTTAGGTTCAATGTCCTTAAAAACATATTTTGCTTTGGTTTGTTCATACAATTCTTCCATTCCTTTTTTGCCTGCTCCGGAAGCTGACTGATAGGTTGATATAACCAGTCTCTTAATCTTTACGGCATTATCCAAAGGCTTTAACGCGGTAGCTATGGGAACAGTACAGCAATTAGGATTAGCTATAATATTTTTAATAGTATAATCTTTTAGGCTAGCCAGATTAGCTTCTGGAACTATCAAAGGAACATCAGGATCAAGTCTGAAAAATGATGATTTATCGATAACTACGCAGCCTTGCTTGGTAACCATAGGTATATATTTCTTTGATATTTCTGATCCGGCTGAAAAAAAAGCAATATCAATTTTACTAAAATCTACACTATCTATATCAGATATTTTTATAGTACCATCTCCAAAACTAACCTCTTTACCATTAGATTCACTCGATGCTATAGCATAGATATTATTAATTGGCAAACTTCTCTCAAATAAAATTTCTAGAGTTTCTCGCCCAACATTACCTGTTGCCCCAACCACTGCGATATTATATTTTTTTGTCATATTTACTTAATTTAATTGTTTTATCCATTAGTCAATTGATGGTGACGTCGTCGCTCCACCGCTCCTAGCACCAAATTCTCATCAATTGACTATAGTATATACTAATTATGATATGCACTAAGTATTTTATGAAAAATATTTTTATTATTTTTTATTCAGGTATTTTCTATATAACGTCAATTCGGGATAAGGGATAAGAAAAAATAAAGGAGATATAGGAGTTGCAAGGAGTTATAGCACTTAACATAGAGGTTAATATAAGTTATAATGATAGATAATGAATAAATTTAATAATAGCAATATGGCGAC
>NZ_MWZE01000126.1 GCF_002259525.1 Rickettsia endosymbiont of Culicoides newsteadi
AACGATTATTATGTATAAAAGGACAATGTTCTTTTATTACTTCATTTAATACTGTTTTTACATCCATAACCTACTATCTCCATCATCATTAAATAATGAAGATATTCTATCAATTCTTGCTATTTTGCAACAATTTCGTGGGGATATATCAGATTGCGAGGAGCTACTTTAGTAGCGACGAAGCAATCCACATAATAATCTTCATGTTCACTGGTAATGACGAAAAAGCTTATGACTTCTTTACCAATTCATCGATCAATGTATCAAAACCACTATTACTGAGAATATTCATGAACTCTGACTGTTGGGAACTTATCATACTAACACCTTCCGTAATAACATCTGAAACTTTAAAACTAGAATTATCGCTTGCATCTTTTTGACGTACCAAGTAGTTTACTTTAGCTGTTCCTATCAACATTTCTACCATAAACTCACCTTTATCAAGAATACGCACTTGTTCAACTTTAGGCTGTTGACCATGATAATTTTTTACCAAATCAGCATAGACTGTACTGACATAATTACCATAAACTTCTGTAAATTGTTTAATTTGTTCAGGGGTTAAAGTTCTTCTGTAGACCCCAAGGGTAAATTTAGCCATCCAATCTAAATCCAGGTTAGCTAAAATTAGCATCTTACTTTTAGCAATTTTGCCATCTTGAGTTAAATTTTGATCATTAAATACCTCTAGACCATTTTTTATTAGCTGATTAACATAGCTATCAACCCCCGCATTATTATCATTAGCAGTTGAATAGGCTGACAAAGAAAGGAAATTTAAAATTAAGCAAACAATAAATTTTTTCATAATTTTCTATAATTTAGTTAGGTTTAGGGCATTTAAATTGTTTAGGATAGGCAATTACAGATTCCCGATTTTGATGCATAGCTGATCTTACAGCTATGTAAGGATCGGTAGAACTACGTGTTATATAGTCAGTAAATGGTAATAATCCTAACCTAGTATCTATAATTTGTACACTAGATACTACCATTTCAAAATTCCTATGTACCCTATACATTATAGGATTTAAATAACTATTTGTAAATACCGTATCTGTGAAGTCTCTTGCATTAGTAGCACCAATAAATGGTAGGACTAAGTATGGTCCAGGCCCTACTCCATAATGAGCTAAAGTATTCCCCAAAGTTTGTTTGGTAACTTTTAAGCCAATTTTACTTGCTACGTCAAATAATCCGCCTATACCAAATGTACTATTGATAAGAAATCTCCATATACTCTTCATAGTTTGATCATAATTCATCTGTAAGCCATAATTGACAGCAGTCAAAGGTATAGTAATGTTATCTAGAAAACTACTCACTCTAGCTTTGGTATAATCATTAGTAAATTGTTTATAGCCTATAGTAATAGGTCGCAAAAACAGATAATCTAAAATGGAGTTAAAGACAAAGATTTTACGATTCAGTTTTTCATAAGGATCATAGACTTGCATACAACCATTCTTGGCACTATAAACATACTGAAAATCATCATTATCTTGAGTATTTTGAACATCCGCTATTGCGGTTAGGTTAAAAAAGTTAAGTATAACTAATGCTAGTAATATAAATCTCTTCATTATAGGTTTCATCAATGATTTTTCTTACAAACCACCATATAGTATTTATCATTTTTTTCTATAACTAATTCCTCACTACTTAATACAGTGAATTTAGTTTGACTTAAAGCTTCCTTGATATCTGTTATAGCAAAAATAAATTCTTTTCTTTTTAATGAAAGATTTGTAACGTTATTTATTGGCAAACAAAATGCAAAATACCCTAATTTATTGACTATTGAATAAATATCATTAAAGTAAGTTGACAGATTCTTAGTAAAAGAAAGAGCGTTAAAACTTAATATCACATCATATTTATTAGAATGTTGCTTAATAAAGTCTGGTATAGAAACTTCTAGTATATTATCATAGATATTCATATTTAGGGCAAAAACATTCATGGCTTCTGAACTTTCTACACCAGTAAAAGTAAAGCTATCAGGAAAACGCTTTTTAACCTCAGCCCCCACTAAACCTGTATTACTACCTAGCTCTAAAATGCGGTAATTATCAGGCAAATCTGTTATGCCACTCATAATCCTACTGACAAAATTATGAGGTAGGTATAGTTGCTTATTACTACAAAATTTGTTGTTATAATATTCAGCCGTAAGATTTCTATATTGATGCCAAATTTGCGAAGGAATATCTGACGAATTATTATAATTTTGTAAAAAAGTTCCTAACTTGACTGGATCAGATTCAGAAGCTTTTTGTAGATGATACAAAGCCTTTTGATAATTATTTTTTAAGAAATATGTCCAACCAAGCCAGTAATTAACTTGGCAAGAATTATAGTCAATTGAGGAGAAGTTGGTGACGTCGTCCCTCGTTGCTCGCCTATTACTTATAGGCGTCGCTCCATCGCTCCTAGCCCCAAATTCTCCTGAATTGACTAAAGCTTGGTCTGAATTAGAAAAAAATTTATCAACCAATTTAAACCTTAATATAGCGTCATTTAAGTTATTCTTATATAAATGTTCTATACCAAGCTTTAAATTAGTTTCTTTTAAGTGTGTTACCTTATATTTTACATCGGTAAAATAATTGATCAACGTAAAAATTTTCTCCATATACCAAGATGGAAAATTTTTGCAAAAATGATAGCATGATTTCATCTTATCCTTTATTAAACCGTAACTGTTATAAATAATTTTGCTGCCAAACATAAAGTCTATGAAATTTGATTTTGTTAATATATATAATAGCATATATATTAACTAGCACTAATGACTTTGTCTATAATTATAGTCAATTGATGGGAAATTGGGGACGTCATTACTCGTCGCTCCTAGCCCCAAATTCTCCTGAATTGACTATACATAAAATAAATCTAATATTTCTCTTTGCTCCACCATTTTTTCTCTTCTTGTGGTAATTCTGAATTTAATAATGTTTGTCATATATGGACGAGTGAATTTGTCAAGAAAGAAAATAAAAAAATAGAGCCACAAAGGAAGCGGTCATATATTCGGCATCGAGTGCCATAATGGTTTCTGCATTCTTATAAATATCCTTGAGTGACCTCTCATTCCCACGGCTTCTAGAGCCTCGACATAATTACGGATTTTATTCAGAATACTTATTCATTAACTCTTTAACTTTCGTTCTCTTTATTGTTACTATTCTTTACTCA
>NZ_MWZE01000127.1 GCF_002259525.1 Rickettsia endosymbiont of Culicoides newsteadi
CAAGTGAAAATGCCTTGTTCAAATTGGTTTTTTGTGCTATAAAACAGATTACAGCAAAGTGGAATATGCCAATCCCAGATTGGGCGGTAACCGTTTCCCAGCTAGATATTTTCTTCCCTGATAGGTTGAATTTTAGACTATGATATTCTATACTGACACAGCTCAGCGAACGTTCTCAAGCAATCCAAAAAAGTGATTAAAAATGGATTGCCACGCCACCTACGGTGGCTCGCAATGACGGTTCTCAATTATTGTTTTCTTAAACTGACGCCTATGCGATGGAGCAACGCCTATAAGTAATAGGCGAGCATTGAGCGACAACGTCACCAACTTCTCATCAGTTGACTATAGTTATCTAATTCCCTAAGCAATACTATTCCCTCTAGGTCGGCTATTGCTTTTAATAGCAAGAGATGTAGAAGGACGGCAAGATGTAGTGGAAAGAGTTGTAGATGTGCTACCAATTATTTCTCTCATACTACGAGCTTTTTTCTTGATTTTTTCGATGTTCATTGTTTCTGCTTGCCCCTCACGTAATTTTGCTCCCATATCTTGAGATTGTTCAGTAGTAAGAATCTTCTTGCCTTTTGCCATTTTAATTAAATTATCTACAATGAAAGGTCCACAATCTTTATCGTTTTGTTGTTGTTTAGTCTTTAAATCAACGATTTCAGCATTATCAGGACAAACTTCTTTAATCATATCTAGTAACTCCTGTCGTTGATCTATAGGCGTTCCCATAGGATCATTATAGGTAAATACTATCTTATTATCCCTATCCTTAGTGATTGCTAAACTAACCCAGTGTTCATGTCCCGTATTAATTGGCATAACAGCATAGTCTTTTCCACTATTTACCGATACGATAGCTTCAAGCATAACATGTCGTAACATTTCATTGTTATACTGCTCAGAAGCTAGTGATACAGCTGGTTGGATAGAAACATTTTCGTTTAATGAGGCTTTTAGTAAATTGGATATATCCAAATCATTATACCAATAATTCTCTTTTGTTAGATTATTTTCCTGAGAGTATTCTACCTTGTTTTGTTTTGTTGGTATCGGTATTGCTTTTCTCCCTTCATTTGCCATTTGTTTAAAAGCATTGATAACTCTCTTAAGGACATTCTCTGGTTTATATTCATTTAGATTCTCTTGCATATCATGAACAGTTAAGCTGTTAATGCCAGGAACATCTTCCCTTTGTTTAACTTCAGCAGTAATATCAGAACTTCTTCCCTGACCTTGACCTAATGGGATGCAACCATTAGTAAAATTTTCAATGGTGTATCCCTGTTGAAGCGGTACAGTATATTTAGCTTGCTTGGCAAGATTCTGAAGTTTTTGTGGCTCAGATAGGTCAAAATATATATCAATAGGATTTATTTCTGTTCTACCAATATCTTTTTGGAATTGTTGAGATAATTGCGATATATAATTCTCTAGTTTTCTAGCACCACCAACTTTATCTTTTAAAATTTCTTCAACTTCTAACTTAATACCTAATTGTTGATCTTGGTTAATGATATCAAATTTGTTTGCAATAATATTAGCTACATCATCAATAGATGAAGGATTGCTGGCTACAATTACCCTAGTATTACCTAAGTCTTTTGCTGCTTTTACTACCTCAGTTAATCTCTCTTTATTAGGTAATCCCCCTGACAATAATATATTAGGAGGTCTGTTTAGAATCTCTGACTCTATTAAATTGCTAACTGGCATAGATTGGATGTGCGAAGTTTTTTCTTTAGCTATATGTTTTCTATCTACAGCCCTAACTTGGTCATTAGCATTGGCAAAAAACACATGATCAACATTAGAAAGAAGAGGTTTCCAACTAGTTGGAAAATTTTGATCTTGTGCATTATAATTACTAAAGGTCAAACAAACCTTAACCCCTAAGTTTTTTAAATTCGTTAAATCATTTTCATCAAATAATGGTTTTTCCATATTTGAATTAAATTGTATATTAAGTATGGGTGTTTTTTCTAAATCCTCAGATTTATCCAATATTTCATTTACTATATGATTCTTATCTAGTTTACCATCTTGCATGTAGGGTTTAAGCTCAATAGTTGATATTGCTGAGCTAATTTTAGACATATTGGTATTATGCTGAGTTTCTTGGCTTTCATGGCTACCGCCAATATTAAATAACACTACATTATTTTCTCCTTCCTTTGCTAATGACATATGTACCTCTAATTAACTATAATATCCAATGGCTGTCAGTTTAAACTAAAAAATAAGCAAGGTCAATTCTTCAAAGCAAAACAGTATATTAGTTGTATAATAATCTCACCCCCTTTAATAATATACTATTATAAACATGCACTAATATATTATTTATTGGTAGAGTTGATTAAATGGTAATAGTAATTGGCTATAAAAATAATATAGGGGAAAATAATGCATTGGAATGATGTTGACGAAATTGCTATGAGTTTAGAAGAAAATTATCCGGATGAAGATATATCTGAATTAACACTAAAAGACCTTGAAGACTTAATAAAATCATTAAGTGATTTTGACGATCATGAAATTGAACCAAATAAAGAGGTGTTAAAAGAGATTCTTGAAGCTTGGAGAGAAATGAAAGATGGTCATTTTGAGAATTAATAGCAAATTTCCCAATTCTTCCTAAATTGAAAAACCGTCATTGCGAGAAGGTCGTAAGGTCGACGAAGCAATCCAGAAAAGTGATTAGAAATGGATTGTCACACCACCTATGGTGGCTCGCAACGACGGTTTTTCAATTATTGTTTTCTTAAATTGACGCTTATGCTTTGGTGTGGGGTCTAGATTCCGTACCAAAATGGGAATGATGGTATGGACGAGTGAAGCGAAATATGCTTTACTTGTACGGAGTCAGCTGAAAAATAGTTTTCAGCTGCTCCAAATTAAATAATAATTTAATTAATAGGTCCATACCATGATAAATAATAGCATAAAAAATACTATAATAGGAATAGATTTAGCAAAAAATAGTATGCACTTGGTGCAAGTCGATCAAAATGGCAAAAAAATAGGTTACCAAAAAGTTACAAGAGATGAGTTAATAGCCTATTTAAGCAATCTCGATAAAAGTTCATTGGTAGCTATGGAGGCATGTGGAGGAGCTAATTATTGGTCACAGGAAAT
>NZ_MWZE01000128.1 GCF_002259525.1 Rickettsia endosymbiont of Culicoides newsteadi
AGTAAATTTTACAAAAATCGTCTATAAAACTATATAATTCTGTGATATCTTTTTTCATGCCTGTGTTTATTTTTTTTTCCAAAAAAACATTTATCACAGACATTAACTCCTTGCAACTCCTATATCTCCTTTATTTTTTCTTATCCCTTATCCCGAATTGACGTAATTACTATCTGAACAAGCAAATACTTCAGAATTTTGCGAGATTAATTCCTCAAAAAAATTTCTGAAGAGTTGGGAAACAGCTGCTATAAGAAAAATCTACCAATTTACCCCACAAGGACTGGCTAATAGTGTTCATGCTTTTAGTCAATTAAAAGACAGGCAACCTTCACAAGAATTTTTGAAATGTTGGCAAAAAGAGGCTATAAATAAGATAAAACTCTTTAAAAGCCAAGAATTGGCTATTAGTATGAATGCTTTTGGTAAATTAAAGCTACAGCCTTCAAAAGAATTTTCGAAAGTCTTGCAGATAGAGGCTATAAATAAAATCAATGATTTTAATGCCCAGGGATTGGTTAATATTATCTATGGTTTTGGTAAATTAAAGCTACAGCCTTTAAAGAACTTTTTGAATAGTTGGGAGAAGGTGGCTATCAATAAAATTGACAAATTTAATACACAAGGACTGGTTAATATTATCTGTGCTTTTGGTAAATTAAAGCTACCACCTTCAACGAATTTTTTGGAAAATTGGGAGGCGGTGGCTATCAATAAAATTAACGAATTTAATACACAAGGACTGACTAATGCTATCTATGCTTTTACTCAATTAAAGGTACAGCCTTCAAAGAACTTTTTGAATAGTTGGGAGAAGGTTGTTATAAGTAAAATCGATAAATTTAATGCACAAGAGCTAACTAGTATTATCTATACTTTAGGTCAATTAGAGGAACAATCTTTAGAAAATTTATTGAAAGTTTGGCCGGAAGCAGCTGTAAAGCAGATGAAAAACTTTAGTAGCCAAAATTTGGCTGTTATTATCTGCGCTTTGGGTAAATTAAAAGTGCCGCCTTCAGAGGATTTTTTGGAAAATTGGGAAAAGGCGGCTATCAATAAAATTGACGAATTTAATACACAAGATCTAACTAATATTATCTATACTTTTAGTTCATTAAAGGTACAACCTTTAAAGAATTTTTTGGAAAATTGGGAAAAGGCGGCTATCAATAAAATTGACAAATTTAATGCCCAAGGTCTGGCTAATGCTATCTATGCTGTGAGTCAATTAGAGGATCAATCTTTAGAAAAATTCTTGGAAGTTTGGCAAGAAGCGGCTGTAAAGCAGATACAGACCTTTAACAGCCAAAATTTAGCTAATAGTATATATGCTTTGAGTCAATTAGGGGTTCAACTTTCAGCAAAATTCTTGGAAGCTTGGCAGGAAGCGGCTGTAAAGCAGATAACAACCTTCAATAGTCAAAATTTAGCTAATAGTATGTATGCTTTAAGTCAACTAAAAATACAACCTTCAACAGAGTTATGGGAAGTTTGGCAGGTAGCGACTATTGGTAAAATCAATGAATTTACTACACAAGAACTAACTAACAGTATTTATTCTCTTACTATACTCTCTGCGTTAACACAAAATAATTACCTATCAACAGTGAAAGTCTTACGAGATGCAATAAACAAACTTGACTTTAATCAGTTGTCTATAGAAGGGGTTATACAAATTTGGACAGGAACAAATTTGTTGCAAGCATTATTTAATAATCAATTATTAGAGGAAGAGAAGTATAAAAGTATTAGCGAAATAATAAATTCGAATCCATTAAATCCGATGACATCAAATTTACAAGAATCTATGTTTAAGGCTATTGCTAATAAATATAAAGGCACACCAACAAAAATCTGTTCAGAATACTGGATACCAGAATTAGCTACTAGAGTAGATATATGTGTTGTGTTTGAAAATAATGAAAAATTAGTAATACAGATAGATGGACCTTCTCATTTTATTGGCAATGGTAAGCAACATAATGCCGCAACAGAAATTAATACTCTCTTTTTAAACATACTAGGTTATACGACAGTAAGGATACCTTATTATGAGGTGAATGCTGAAAATAGTAAGATAGACATTCTAATGCAACTATTCAAATGTATAGATAATTTCACAACTTCTGAAGAAACAATGTCTGACTCACATTCATCATCAAATAATTCTGAGTTATTTTCAGAAGTACCATTAAGTGCAGAAGATAGTTCTTATTTTGACAACAAAATTACCAATTAGATTAGGTTATGCAAGAGGTCTATTTTTTTATTTTGAATTTTCTCTACTATTTATAATTAATTGGGGCAATAATTTAAAAAATCTTACATGTGATATAAGAAATTTATTTTACGTAATCTACTGGCTATGCTAGCTTGTTTGTGTTATTATTTCCTAATAAAGTTTATAATAATTTTTAATATGACAGTAGAATTTTTTGATAATATATCAACCAAAAAAACTAATATTGTTAAAGATAACAATAAACCACCAAGAATGAGGATAGGTACCGATGAATTCTATGACTTGCTAGTTAATAGTGATGTCTTTGTTGATAAAAGTCTAATGATCAAAGAATTATTGGAAGATAGTGGTAAGGTTATATTGATCACTAGACCAAGGCGTTGGGGTAAGAGTTTGAATATGAACATGCTCCAGAAATTTTTTGAGATAGAGGTGGATCAAAATGGCGTTCCTTTACCTATAGAAGATAGGGTTAATCGCATTCTCTTTATCGGTGGGGAAATCAATTTAGGTATTAAAGGAAAAAGGCCTTTAAAGATTAACAGTAATGAATATGCCATGACTCAACAAGGTCAATTTCCGGTGATTTCCATAAATTTTAAAGATGTTAAAGGCAGTAATTACCAAGAAATTGAAAGTGGGATAAAAAATCAAGTAACTAATTTATTTACAAACCATCGATACTTAAAGCGTTATATAACAACAGATGAAAAATTACTAGATGAGGCACAAAAGGAAAAGTTAAATCGATATTTTACAGGAAAGCTTGATAAGGAAGACTTAAAAGATAGTTTACGGGTTTTGAGTGAAGTACTGTACAAACATTTTGGTCAAAAAGTTTATATATTGATCGATGAATACGATACGCCGATCAATAGTTCGTACATTGAA
>NZ_MWZE01000129.1 GCF_002259525.1 Rickettsia endosymbiont of Culicoides newsteadi
ATAGTGACAATAATAATTTCATGGGAATTATATCTCTAAATTGCTAAATTTTTGTCTAGACAAAGGAGACCACCATACATCTTTCACTAATATCTCTAGCATACTAAGTGGATCAGGACCTAAAGCTCCAGATGCTTTGCAAGCATTATTTAAGCTATTATTTGTACTTGATGAGCAAAGTGGTAAATTTGTAAAATCACCACTATTATTAATATTAAAAAACAATGGAATGTCTTTAACTACCATCTCTAGTATATTAGGTGGAGCGAAGGCTAAAGCTCCAGATGCTTTGAAAGCATTATTTAAGCTATTATTTGTACTTGATGAGCAAAATGGTAAATTTGTAAAATCACCACTATTATTAACATTAAAAAACAATGGAATATCTTTAACTACCATCTCTAGTATATTAAGTAGAACGGGGGCTAAAGCTCCAGATGCTTTGCAAGCATTATTTAAGCTATTATTTGATGAGCAAAATGGTACAAAATCGGACATATTAATAACATTTGAGAAGAACGGAGTAAATATAGCTAACATCTCTAGTATACTACATAGAGCAGGAGCTAAAGCTTCAGAATCTTTGAAAGCGTTATTTGATCAGTTATTTACTAAGCAAGGGGATATATATGTAAAATCAAAACTATTACTAATATTAGAGGATAACGGAATATTTTTATCTAATATATCTGGTATACTAAATGGAGCGGGAGATAGGGCTGCAGAAGCTTTGAAAGCATTATTTGAACAATTATTCAAAGTTCAAGGTGAAGGATATGTAAAATCAAAACTATTACTAACATTAGAGGAAAACGGAATATCTTTCAATACCATCTTTAGCATACCAAGTGGAGCTGGAGCTAAGGCTTCAGAAGCTTTGAAAGCATTATTTAATCTATTATTCAAAATTCAAGGTGAGGCATATGTAAAATCAGACCTATTAACAACGTTAGAAGATAATGGAATATTTTTAACCAGCATCTCTAGAATGCTAAATGGAGCTGGAGCTAAAGCTTCAGAAGCTTTGAAAGCATTATTTAAGCTATTATTCAAAATTCAAGGTGAGGCATATGTAAAATCAGACCTATTAACGACATTAGAGCAGAACGGAATATTTTTAACCAGCATCTCTAGCATGCTAAGTAGAGCTGGAACTAAGGCTTCAGAAGCTTTGGAAGCATTAGTTAAGCTATTATTTGATAAACAATTTGACGAACAGAATAATGAGATATTTGAAAAATCACTGATATTCAAAACATTAGATGGTAACGGAATATCTTTAAATACTATCTTCAAGATACTAAGTGCAGCAGGAGCTAAGGCTGCAAAAGCTTTTGATTTATTATTTAATAAATTATTTACTAAACAAGGGAATAAATTTGAAAAATCACTGATATTCAAAACATTCGAGGAGAACGGAGTATTTTTAAAGAAAACCTCAAATATACTCAGCAATTCAGAAAGTAACGAAATATTGAATTCAATATTTCAACAATTTCTTACTAATCGATGTTCTTCATTTAAAAAATCAAAACAATTAATACCTGAAAAGAGAGAGGAAATAATTAGCCTCTATAGTATGTTATATGGTGCAGGACTTCAAGCTTCAGCAATTTTGGATGAATTGTTTGATAAATTATTTGTTAAGAAAGGAAATAGATTTGAAAAATCAGACCTATTAATGTCACTACAAAAAGGGGAAAAGTCATTAAATAGCCTCTCGGAAACTTGGCAAGAGACAGGAAGTAAAGCTCCAGCAGTTTGGGATGGATTATTTAATAAATTAGTTATTAAGAAAGAAAATAGATTTGCAAAATCAAAGATATTTAAATTGTTAGAAGATCACGGAATGTCTTTAAAAAAGATTTCTGATATTTTCCATGGAGCTGGAGCTGTAGAAGCTTTTAATTCATTAGTTAGACAATTATTTACTGAGCAAAAAGACGGTACATTTGTAAAATCAGAAGAATTAAAAGTACTAGAACTGAACATATTATATCTAACTAATATATTTAGTATTCTAAAGGGTGCAGGGGGTGATGCTCCAAAAGCTTTTAATTTATTATTTAATCAGTTATTCACTAAACAACAAAATGGTACATTTGTAGAATCAGAAAAACTAAAAATACTAAAACAGGAAGGAATAGACTTAACTGTCATTTCTAGTATACTTAGTGGTGCGGGAGCTGAGGCTCCAGAAGCTTTTAATTTATTATTTAGACAATTATTCATTGAGCAAAAAGACGGTACATTTGTAAAATCAGAAAAATTAATAATACTAAAACAGAGTGGAATACAGTTGACTACCATTTTCACTATACTCAGTAACGCGGGAGCTGAGGCTCCAGAAGCTTTTAATTTATTATTTAATACATTAGTCGTGCAAGATGATGGTGCATTTAAAAAATCAAATAAATTAATAATATTAGAACAGGAAGGAATAGACTTAGCTATCATTTCTAGTATACTTAGTGGCACAGGAATTAGCTTTTACAAAGCTTTTAATTTATTATTTAATGCATTAGTTGTTCAGCAAGATGATGGTACATTTGAGAAATCAGAACAATTAAAAATACTAGAGCGTAGTGGAGTATCTTTAACTGACATCTTTAATCTGCTGGGTGGTACAGGAACTAAAGCTCTAATAGTTTTGGATGAATTATTTCTTCAATTACTAACTGAGCGAGGTAATGTAATTGAAAAATCGGAACTATTAGAAACATTAGAGAAGAACAACATATCTTTAACTACCATTGCTAATATAATCAGTGGAGCCAAAGTTAAAACTGCAAAAACCTTACTTTCATTGTTTGAGGAGAACGTTCGCTGAGCTGTGTCAGTATAGAATATCATAGTCTAAAATTCAACCTATCAGGGAAGAAAATATCTAGCTGGGAAACGGTTACCGCCCAATCTGGGATTGGCATATTCCACTTTGCTGTAATCTGTTTTATAGCACAAAAAACCAATTTGAACAAGGCATTTTCACTTG
>NZ_MWZE01000013.1 GCF_002259525.1 Rickettsia endosymbiont of Culicoides newsteadi
GAATTTTGGAGTATGACTCAATTACCGATTTTGATCCCTACTTCCCTACATTGTTACAAAAATTGTAGGGTACTATGGGCTATACCTTGCGTCCACCGTTCGACATGTTCATAAAATGTAACGAAATATAGGAGAGTGGTGGAGACGAAGGGAATCGAACCCCCGACCCTCTGCGTGCAAAGCAGATGCTCTACCCCTGAGCTACATCCCCAAACCATAACCTTTAACGAACAGGTAGTTTATATACCTTTTTATACGTAAGGTCAACAACCTTATTGCAAAATTTTATCTCAAGTTAAATTTTTGCTCTACCCCAAGGTAATGCTTTACCATCAGAACCAACTACTAAATCTCCTGAGACATCGTATTCTGCTGCCAAAAAGGAAGATTTGCCGGATATAAATTTTACTGGTTTAATTTTTTGTCCATTATAAAAATACTCCTTAGCCTGCTCTCTAGAGGTTGGGTTATTTTTAGACGCTGTTTTAGCTTTTGACATATTATGCAATTACCTCAAATATTTTTCTATATATATAATCTAATGACAAAATATCTCACCTTTAATATTTGTCAAGGAAAAGAAGGGTTTAAAATGGCATTTTTAGCCCAGGTGGTAAACCAATATTACCAAAAGCATTATGCATAGAATTTTGTGAATCCTCATCAACTTTGCTTTTTGCATCACTGAAAGCTGCAACAATTAAATCTTCCAGCAACTCTTTCTCGGTCTCTTTAAGCAAAGAGGCATCAATAGAGACCTTACGAACCTCTCCTCGACCACTAACGGTAATATTTACCAACCCACCACCAGCTTTCCCAAAATATTCAGTACTTGCCATTTGCTCTTGCATTTCCTGCATTTTTTTCTGCATTGACTGAGCTTGTTTTAAAAACTGATTAAAATTTACCATGTTACATCTCTTTAATTCTTTAATAGGATATCCGAAATCGTGACATTTGGAAAGTGTTTTGTTAAAATTTCCCAATCTTTACTTAATTTTACTTTATTCATCAATTGTTCTTTAAGAGTGATTATTTGGGATTGCTTGGTAATGATAACATTCCAGTTTTTACCTGACCAAGCAAATAACAAGCTAGCAATTTGCTCTCTTATTTTATTATTCAGATCATTTCCAGCGATTTCCATAGTCTGAAGTGCAAAAGATTTTAATTCCACTTGGTTTAGCAATCTGTAATAAATTTCCATTTCATTATGCAAATGTAAAAACTCCAGAAAATCAGTCACAAGAGAAGCGGTAATTGGATGATTTTGAGTTGATTGTTGTAATACTGATTGCTCTAATTGCACCCCTTCATTATGTATATCCACTAATTCCTCTAATGATGGCAACATTTGTGAGTAGATGGATTTTATCACCAACATTTCAGCTTCTATTAACTGATTATGGGAAGTTTTCATTTCTATAATCCCTTTACTATATATTTGCCAGATAATAGACAATTGAGAAAGGGTAACTTTTGTTAAAATAGCTATAACCTGATCATTAAAAGGTAAATATATAGGATTTTGATAATCAGGTAATATCTTTGCCTTATTAAGATAGGCACTAAAATCAGCAACTAAGCCTACAAAAATTTCTAAATTTGCTGAAGAGATATAAAGTTGGTTTACTAAATCAATCGACTTAGCCGCATCTTTTTGAATAATATACTCAAAGAATTTGATGATACTAGCTGTATCAACTAAACCAAGTATTTGATAAACGATTTCAGGGGTAATAACCTCCCCTGCCCCCAAACTTGTTGCTTGATCTAGTACTGAGACTGCATCTCTAGCCGACCCATCAGATCTAGATGCAATTATTTTAAGAGCCTCTATTTCAATTTTTAACTGTTCTTTTTTGGCAATTTCTTGAATTAATTGGAAAATATCATCAAATGTTAATCTTCTTAAATCATAGCGTTGACATCTAGAAATTACGGTCAATGGAATTTTTTGTGGTTCGGTAGTAGCAAATATGAATATGACATGGGCTGGTGGTTCTTCAAGAATTTTAAGTAACGCATTAAATGCCCCTTTAGATAGCATATGAACTTCATCAATTATAAAGATACTATACCTACCAATTAGCGGCTTATAATCACTGCTTTCTATTATTTTACGAATATCATCAACACTTGTCTTACTGGCAGCATCCATTTCAATTATATCAGGATGATTATTTTTGTTAAAACTATTACAATTCTGACAATTCTCACAAGGCTCAATATACTCACCTTTAACTATTGGACTGGTACAATTAATAGTTTTAGCAACAATACGTGCTGCCGTAGTTTTACCAACTCCTCTAATACCAGTAAGAAGATAACCTTGAGATATACGATCTTTTTGAATAGTATAATTTAGAATCTTTGTTAAAACTTCTTGCCCATATAGCTCAGAGAAATTAGTAGGACGATATTTTCTAGCGAAAGTAATATACTGATCTGTTGTTTTGGTCACGGTACCCCAAGTTTGTTTCTTACTAATTTTCTTGTCCTATTGAGTTTTATAGTCAATTGATGAGAAATTGGAGACATTGTTGCTCAATGCTCGCCTATTACTTATAGGCGTCGCTCCATCGTTCCTGCTATCTACTTCTCCTGAATTGGCTATAACATTAGTGCTGCTAAAACGAGCTAGTTTTTGAGGGTAGCGAGCTTAGCGGGCTGTAGATTTAGGGGTAACTTCTAACGAAGTTCTCCACAATTCCACAGCCACAACTACAGCAATCTAAATTTTAAAAATATTTGAAACACCCAATTATTGTATTTTCAGCAATTCATTAATTTTACTAATAGACATACCTGTCATCTTAGCAATTGACCCCACGGAATTGCCATTCTTTAACAACAACTTTACCAATTCAGCTTTACCCTCAACTTTACCTATATAGATACCTCTAGCTTCACCTCTAGCTTCGCCTTCTTCGATATATTTTTGTGCAATAGTTCTCATAATAACACCTTGTTCTTCTTCTGATAAATATTTGGTTAGTACTTCCTCCAATTCTGATTGCTTTTCCTCAGGAAGCTTAGCGTCAGTGTACCATAAAAGCGATTTTATGTAAATATAGCCTTTTTCCTTATCTACTAATATCTCTAATTTAAATCTCTGCAGAAATTCTTCCCAAAGCTTTATAATATCTCGTTGATGAATATGCTTGAGCATATATTCTAACATCCCAATATGCTTCTTCTTCATTATTTCATCATCAGACATGCTTTGTAAATCGACCAATTGATAATCTTCTGTCATCACTTTCTTGGCTATAACTGCATCGGTAAATAAACTCCATAAATTCCTAGGAGCAGTATAAACTTCTTTACCATTATAAATCACTAAATTATATACTAATGGTAATTTCTTTCTTCCTTTTTTATGCCTTTCACACAATAATAATGTGTATTTCCATAATCGTAGAGCTATCCAATAATCAACGCCCGACTGAGCCTCAATCAACACATACACAAAAGCCTTACCCTGATTCTTGGTCGCAACTCCATACACTATATCACTATATTTTTTGTTTAACGATTCCTCTATGTAACTTTCTTTTTCTACTGTTATTTTTGATAAATCTACTAAACTCTTAAAATCATTAGGCAAATAATATTCCAAAAACTCTTGAGCTGCCACAGGATCAGCCATTATTGTTTTGACTAATGAATCATGCTTTAACTTTTTTGTCATTTGACTAACTTAACTGATTAATTTGTCATTTAGCCAAACTTGTGCCGTTCTTCCTTTAATATTTTGTATACTAAGTTATGGCAAAATCTGTTATATCTATAATATAGCAGATATTTTTGCTCCACTAATAGCTGTTTTCATTATTTTTGCGATATTGCTTATTTTATTATTCCATAACTAGTGCATTAGCAAGAACAGGTAGTGGTGTGGCAACCCACATTTATTGGTTAATTAATGATTTAAAGTGAGATAAACCATCTTCTTCGTATCTAGATAATAAATTATGTAAACCATCAGGTAAAAAGTTAAGATTTATCAGTTCATTAAATTTTATCCAATGGAATTTTAAGTGCTCTTCCTTTAATTTAACTTCTCTATTTATAGATAAATCTTTTGAAATAACTTTAAAAATTATGCAATGCTCATGCACAGCTTTGCCATTATAATCCCATATATTTTCTATCATGCCAACAAAGTTGCCTAATTCAAAATTAATTAGCCCAATTTCTTCTCTTAGTTCTCTTGATAATGCGGTATGAATTGGCTCTTGATACTTTATGTGACCACCAGGCAAAAATAGATTTTTCCATTGTCAGCAACTAACACAGAATCTTCATCTCTTATATAAGCCCGTGCAATAGCATGAATTTTGTTTATTTTCATAATAGACCTCTTGCATAACCTAATCTAATTGGTAATTTTGTTGTCAAAACTCGTCTCCGTTCCTCACGTACATCTTAGTACGCTGCGGTACTCGACTTCGTTTTTTCTAAAAATTCCTCAATTATCTTTAGGTTATGCAAGAGGTCTAATATATATATGCTAGTAATGACCCACCAGAGACTATTTTGGCTGCTTCCTTTCGAACCTGACCAACTGAACAGAGCCAATGCCCACTACTAGCATGTGATAAAATAGTGCTTTTTTCATCTATAGGCAAGCTATTTAACTAGCTAAATTATATTTTTTTTCTATATCGCTTTTGTTCAGTCTCTTTGGTGCTCCAAATATGTCTGGATGTTTGAGCTTGAACAAATCATCATCAAAATTCTGTACTTTTGCAATATGATTAAATTTTATGGTAATAACATTGTCATCCTCAAGTATTTTTAACATTTTCATCTGTTTAGTCTCTTTGTCAAAGGTAATTTGACTACGTCGCTCTGATAAAGTATGATAAATAGTAATTTCAAACATATTATCTCGATCTATCGTCGACTCAATTTTAAAATATTTATCAAAATCTATGCTGTCTTCTAACAAAAAATTAAATACGTTCTCCTCTGCCTTAATGCGACTTACATGTTTCATATCATAGTCATATACCGACACATAGTTAGCATTACCAATAACCACCAAAGGAAATGGTAGATAATAATTACAGCGAAATTTTTTCGCAGGTTTATTAATTAACAGCTTCCCTTCAGTCTGATTTCCCGCCGAATCTTCTTGGGTAAAATCCACAGCAATAGATTTTATTTCCCGTAAATATATTTTGAGCTGGTCAATAGCCTGTTGTTTTCGTTCCTCGATAGCCTTTAACATTTTAACAACCGAATAGATTTCAAGACTTCCAGCATGAGCTGCATGGGTTATAGTTAGAAGAAAATAAACAACAATAATACCTTTACAAAACCAGTTAGTCATTTATACCTACATAAAGTTACATTTGTTTTGTATACTACATGAAGATATTATTATTTCAATTTATTTTCCGCAGCTGGTTCAACACATCTTCAGCATGTTTAGCCACTTGCACTTTTGACCAAATGTGAGCTATCGTACCTTTTTTGTCTATTAAAAAGGTAGTTCTCTCGACCCCCATATATTTTTTACCAAACATCGATTTTTCTACCCAAACTCCATATTTTTCACAAGTATCAGAGTTAGAATCTGACGCAAGATCAAAATCCAAACAATATTTTTTCTTGAATTTATCATGAGAATCTAAACTGTCCTTTGATACACCAACAATTACGGTATTCATTTTTTTAAATTCTGGCTTTAGCCTATTAAAATCACCTGCTTCAATAGTACAGCCTGGTGTATCATCTTTCGGATAAAAATATAATACAACAAACTTACCTGATAAATCTGATAAATTGATTTTACTATCTTCGCCTATTGGCATAGTAAAATTTGGTGCAATATCGCCTACTTTTAATATCATAACCACTCCTTTTTTGTACTTTTTTGCGTCTCATAGTCCAGTTTACACTCTAATTTTTTTTAGGCAAATGATAAATTACAAAAATCACTATTAATGAAATTGCCAAGGCAAACCAAGTAATGGCATATTCTAAATGATCATTTCTGACATTCAGCAAATTTTTAATCGATAGAGCTTTAAGAACATCAGAGTGATTACCTTTACCTTCCATAATTAAATAAAAATTCTCTAATGTTAAACCAAGAATATCAGATGCTTGAGTTAAGTCTAAAGTAAACCAAACATTATTTTTAACATCATTATCTAAGACAAACAGCTTGGTTTTCTCCCCAGGGAGAATCACACCAGTAATTTCCGTCGAATCATCTGTTATATTATCAATATCTTTCTTATACCTCGCAGCAAACCACCCTAGGGCAACTAAGATTATCTTGTTATCATCAGTTTGAAAAGGTCTGACTAAATAATAACCATCTTTTTCCGTGGCCATTGATTTACGTCCATAAAGATGCAAATTCTTACCAACCAAAAAATGCCCCTTCATTTTTACTTTAGCATATAATTTATCTACACTAAGTGTTTTTATATCAAGAGGAGAATTATTAAGGTTATTTTTTATTGAACTTAAAAATAGTTCTTTTTCCTGTAATCTAGCAATTTGCCAAAACCCCAGTGATAAGAGGATGACAAATGCTAATATAGTAAGCAATAAAGGTAGTAACTGTACTTGACACTTACCGATTTTTAAAGTCTTGGACATCATAATTCCTATTAAACTGAGGTCGATTACTGGAAAGTTGATACTCATGTACAACCAAATAATCTCATAGAATTCCCATTCTATCAATTATATATTGTACGGAACTTTTATGTCAGAGGCATGGATAGGAAAATCTTTGGTATTTCTAGTTATTAACAAACCATTGCAATATTTAGCTGTTGCCCATATTATTGCATCAGGTAGTTTGATTTTATGCTCTTTTCTAATAGAGATGGCAATTTCAGCTATTTCTTTATTTAAGTCAATTATGGTAAAATTATCTAAGAACTCTCTGGTGGTTTCGTCGTTATCCTCTGACGCTCCAACTAATATTTCCATTTTAGTTATTATACTAATTTGACAATCTTTATATTGCTCAAGTTCTTTACTAGCCACTGTATGTCCTAACAAATAATCTATCAATATATTAGTATCAAATAATACTTTCATTCACCCCACTCACCACGTAATTTTTGTTGATATAATAAGCCATCCAATTTTTGATCTTTCCATATACCAAATGCTGATTTATAGCCTTTTTTACTTTTAGTATAATTGGTTATGTAGTCAGCCAAAGCTTGTCTTATAATTTCTGCCCTCGACACTTTTTTTTCTTTGATAGTTGATTCAAAATTTTTACTTGCATGTCAGGTATATCAATAATAGTTCTCATACTATGCTACTATATTAGTTATCATTATCTGATATATAATAATGTACTTTATTAATTTTTTCAAGACTGCTGTTATTCGGGCAACAATTATAAATTCAAAAATATTAGTTTTAAAACAAAATAACATTTTAAAGTCTTGGACATCATAATTTCTTCGTTATAGTCAATTCAGGGGAATTTGGTGACGTCGTCACTCGTCGCTCGCCTATTACTTATACTTGATAATCAAGTTTTTTTGCAGATTTGAATAAAATATAGGACAATGGTTATCATCTTTGCTTCAGTGAGGTATCTAAAAATGCCCTGAGGTATTATAGATTCCGCACCGAAGCGGGAATGACAGATTCTGCTTTTAAAGATAGATGTTGTAACTCGGATATATTCAAATTTCCTTCAAACAACCTACTATTTATAAGCTCTGCAAAAAACTTGATTATCAAGTAATAAACAGCACGATGGATGCTTTTCGGCACTAATTCAGGTTAATTGACTATACCAGCACCAATCCACCATTAACATGGATAGTTTGACCAGTGATATAAGAAGCTTTGTCACTTGCTAAAAAAGCTACTACATTTGCAACGTCTTCGGGGTTTCCCAAAGTTTTTAGAGGAATTTTTTGCATTATCGCTTCTTTTTGAGTTTCATTTAATTTATCGGTCATATTTGATTTAATAAAACCAGGAGCAACTGCATTAACTGTGATCCCTCTACTTGCCACCTCAAGGGCTAGAGACTTTGTCATACCTATCATCCCAGCTTTGGAAGCACAATAATTTGCTTGCCCTGGATTACCAGAAACTGCAACCACAGAGGCTATATTAATTATTCTACCATAACGAGTTTTCATCATTTTTTTTATCGCTTCACGATTTAGAATAAAACTAGCTTTTAAGTTTATATTTATAACTTGCTCAAATATCTCATCGGACATTCTTATTGCTAGCATATCGTTAGTAATTCCAGCATTACAAACTAAAATATCTATTTGTTCAAGATTAGCTACCAAGTTATTACATTCCTCGCTATTGGCTAAATTGCATGGTGCTATCGTATAATTATTTTTTAAGTTATTACCCAATTCTTGTAGTTTTTCTTGGTTACTACCACTAATTATTACATGGCTACCAAGAGAGTGTAATAGCTTAGCAATGCTACCACCAATTGCTCCAGATGCTCCAGTAATTAGAGATTTTTTATCAGTTAAGTTTATCATTTTAGCTCCAATTTGTAGTTATTTAAGTATATTAGTTAACCAGAATAGCACTTAGCAGATATTTGTTATTCATCCTCTTCCATAATTACTGTTTCACTATCAAAGCTAATATTATGAGAAGATTTTTGACGAATTAGCTGTTCTATTTCACAGCAGATAGTAGGGTGTTCTTTCAGGTAATGTTTAACATTTTCTCTACCTTGTCCTATACGAATGTCTTTATAGGAAAACCAAGAACCAGACTTTTCTATTATTTCCAATTTAACACCAAGGTCTATTATCTCGCTTTCTTTAGAAATACCACTACCATACATTATATCAAATTCTGCAGTTTTGAATGGTGGTGAGACTTTATTCTTAACAACCTTGACCTTAGTTTGACTACCTACTACTTCATCTTTATCCTTGATTGATGAGATTCTTCTGATATCTAGCCTTACTGAGGCATAAAATTTTAAAGCATTGCCACCTGTGGTAGTTTCTGGACTGCCAAACATGACGCCTATTTTCATTCTAATTTGATTAATGAAAATAATTACACAATTAGTTCTGGAAATTGATGCGGTGAGTTTCCTAAGTGCTTGGCTCATTAATCTAGCTTGTAACCCCATATGGGAGTCACCCATTTCTCCTTCAATTTCTGCTTTAGGCACAAGGGCAGCAACACTATCAACAACGACCATATCAATAGCTCCAGAGCGTACTAGAGTATCAGTTATTTCAAGAGCCTGTTCACCAGTATCTGGTTGAGAAATAATAAGCTCGTCAATATTTACTCCCAATTTTTTGGCATATGCTGGGTCTAAAGCATGTTCTGCGTCAATAAAAGCACAAGTGCCACCTTTCTTCTGTGCTTCAGCAATTACATGTAAAGTTAAGGTAGTTTTTCCCGAACTCTCTGGTCCAAAAATTTCAATAATCCTTCCCTTAGGGAGACCGCCTATACCAAGTGCTAGGTCAAGTCCTAGCGATCCTGTTGGTATTGCCTCAACGTCTACAGCTCGACGTTGCCCAAGTTTCATAACCGAACCTTTGCCATAACTTTTTTCAATTTGGCTAAGTGCAGCAAGTAGTGCTTTTTCTTTGTCTATAACATTCATTTTTAGAATCTGCTAAATAAAATCAAGTTAAATTTATAAAGTAACATACGAGAGAAATCCAGTAAAATATAGTCAATTGATGAAAAATTGGGGATGTTGTTACTCGTCGCTCCTAGCCCTAAATTCTCCTAAATTAACTATAGTATCACGACGATTTATAAATCGCAACTGAAAATAGAAATATAAGTTAAGTTGCCATTTCCACCCACTATTGTCATTCCGCGTAGGCGGGAATCTCTAGATGCCTGCCTTATATGGAATTAGCTGATGAAATAGTAGAAATATTGCACATAGTTAGCCCGCAGGCTCAATCCTCAAGAACGAGCAAGAAGTATTACAAATCAGGCAACAACGTAAGATGATGCAAATGCAACAGTTACAACAGCAACAGATACAAGGGCAATGATCAAATGAAACTATCAATTAACTCATCATCCCCGTCACCTTTATTAAAAAAAGAGCAATTAAAATCAATTTATTGCAAGCTTTTTAGTGGAGAAGATGGTAAAATAATATTAGAGGATTTAGCTCAAATGAGCGGCATACATCGTAGCAATTTCGTTCGGCAGGAAAGTGAGTACACTGCCTTTCTTGAAGGACATCGAGCATTGTTCCTATATATATGCTCACAGGCTTCAGAAGATGATGGAGTTAATAACATAGAAGGGAGTAGTTGATATGCAAAAATATTTAGACCCAACAAATGATAGTCTATTTAAGAAAATCTTTAGTGATCTAGAGAGGCTAAAAGAATTTCTTAACAGTGTTCTTGATTTACATGGAAAATACTTAATTAAGAAAATCAAATTTATTCCATCAGAGCAATTACCTAAAATTAATAAAGGTAAGAGGAGTGCATTTGATTTGAAAGTTGAAGATGAATCAGGCAACCAGTACATTATTGAGATGCAGAAAAAAAATGAAACTGATTATTTAAAAAGAGTACAATATTATTCTGCTCATTCATATGTACAACAACTTAAACAAGGAATGACCCACAATAATTTGTTACCAATATTAGTGGTTTCATTAATAAAAAACAAAATATTTGGTAAAGCTGGTAAAGACATACCTTATATAAGTTCTCATAAAATTATTGAGACAACTACCAATACACAACATTTTTTTGATATATCGTATGTTTTTATAGAGCTTGGAAAATTTAATAAGACCGAATTATTAACTGTAGCCGATGAGTGGTTACACCTATTCAAACACGCGACAGAAGAGGATAGTCCACCTAAGGGAATTAAGAGTAGTAAGGTATTAGAGGCTTACCAAGTTATCGATATGTATGGACTAACGCCAGAAGAATATGACTTATATATAAGGTGTAAATTGCAGGAAGATGCAGAAGACATTGCTTTAGCAGAAAGTTTCCAGGAAGGCGAAGCTATAGGGGAAGCTAGAGGGGAAGCTAGAGGGGAAGAAAGAAAAGCTATAATTGTAGCAAAAGAAATGTTAATTGATAATGAACCAATAGAAAAAATAGTTAAATATACAAAACTAACCCTTGAAGAAATAGAGAAGTTAAAAGAAGAATAACCTATGAGTAAAGAAGTAATTGCTAATAACTATGAAGCTAACAATACTTCCTCTGGTAATGACTGGCTAGTTAACATGCCTGAGGAAATACGTAAATCTGAGTCACTGGGTAAATTCAAGGATGTATCAAGTGATGCAGGCAGCCTTGTCTAAGTTTGGTAGTAAAGAATTGGCTGAATTAATTGAAGGTTCCAATTACTCACCAGCTTTAATTGATTTATGGAGACCGTAAGGTCAACGAAGCAATCCATTTCTAATCACTTTCCTGGATTGCTTCGTCGGTCTGGCAACCTCCTCGCAATGACATCTTATACTTTAACCTTTTTTCCGTGAACACTCACATTCAATCTACAACTGTAGTACTAGTAAGTACCACAAAACTTTCAGCATGTCTAACAGCCAATATATACTTTGACTATCATAGCTTGAATTGGGAAGAAAATCATGAGTAAGGTGAGTTACTAATGGAGTACTAAAGTTTTAAGAACACAACCCAATAACTGGGATAGTAGCATTGCAAAAATGCAATTTTCACCCTATGTTCCTCGCTAATAGACGTTGATCCTATACGATTTTTATTAGTCCTTATATTTTAACTCTACAGAATAAGGAGCAACCTTTGAAAATACTTTACCAATTATTGGTATTTTAGTGATAATGGTACTAGCAAAAAAGAAAGAAGGTATTACATTACCTTTAAGCTTTATTTGGTGTTTATTAGTATCAATTGTACCTTTCATGGTAAAATCAAAAAATGGTCCAGTAGCTGATGTCTTAGCAATACTTACGGTATTACCTATATAACTAAAGCTACCTGTCATATTATTAAACAAGATATCCTTATTATTTAATATAAAACTCATAAAACCTGGAAACGAAACAAATGATACCATTCTAGTTAGAAAAGACATATCAGTAATAACAAAACGTTTTATGTCAAATGTCCCATCTAAGATTGGTATTATTTCGCCCTTCTTAACCTCATGTCTTTTTGTATCAAGTGTTAGATTTATAATACCAGACTTCATGTTATTATACATGCCAATACCTCTAAATAGAGCTCCAGCATTATCACAGGTAACTATCCATTGTTCCATATCTTTTTTTTCTGTAAGTAGCATTTTAAAAGATCTAGTGCCAATTTTTGAATTTAAAGAACCAGAAAAGCATTTTATTTTATCACAATCAATTTGTAAATTAAGCTTATCAAGCATTATATTATTTTTTAACCTTACTCTATCTATATCAACTCTTAGATGAATATTTTGTGGTTCTCCTTCTTTTTCTAAAAATTGCATCATATTAGACCCAGACAGATCTAGTCGTTTCCCCTGAATTTCGGCATTTAAGCTATCTTTACCTACAAGTAATTTTCCTACTAGATCAGTTGTACCATAAGCAATAATCGGTAAAGTAACATCATACTTAGTATCTTGCACTTTAGCCTTACCAACTATTTTTAAGTTATTTGCTCCTGAAAGGTCAAAATTAATATCACCTTTTAGACCATCATATAACTTACCAGTTAACACAAGTTTAGCTTCATCAGAAAGCTTTTTATGTATAGATATTTTATCAATATAAAATTCCAAATTTTTGAGATTAGCATTAGCTTTAATGAAGCCGGTATTAGATTGACCTCTGTTATTTCGTTGCTCTTTATATTCAAAATCTAGGATACTACTACCTGAAATTAACTTGAATATACCAAATTTCTGGTTATTACCGACAATAGTAGTTTTTACTTTTAATAGATGCTGATAATCATCATGGTTATTATTATCAATATTATATTGATAGGTAAAATTACTGTCATAGTCATTAATTTTACCTGTACCTATTAAGTTTAGCTTATCACCATTAAATGTTCCGGTTATTTTTGCATTCTTTAGTATGATATTGTCACTAAATGCTTTAGCGTTTACTCCAGTTATTATCGTAGAGATGTCATAGGTATTTTTTATAACTGGACTAATCGGTATTATTATACCAATTTTTGAATTAGCGGTACCAGTAATTTTTCTAAGGTCAATTCCTTGTTTTTTTACTTGGTTATAATCCTCATTTGACATAAAATCAATTAGGTCGATACCCGGTCCCTTAGCTATGGCACTGATGACAAAATTAGATTTATCCATCCCTTGCCAATCAAAGGTTATTACTCCATTGGAAATAAGGCTGTTACCGCTATATGCACGATTTAGTATAAACTTAACCGAGGCTCCAGATATAGTAATATCTGTATCAATTTTTCTTAAAGATGGAAAATCTGCATCGTATTTATATTCAAGGTCTACGACATGCAGCTTGGCTTTTACTAGAGCAATATTAGACCTCTTGCAAAACTCTACTTCTGCTGGTAATTTGGACGTCGATGCGGTACTCGAATCCTCACGTACACTAGAGTACGCTGCGGTTCTGCGTTCCGCGTCTCCTTCAAATTCCTCAGCATAAGCGAGTTTTGCAAGAGGTCTATTGTTTTCTAAAGAATTTTTATCAAAATTAACATCAAATTCTCCATTTCTGATATACCCATCTTTAATATATTCCTGTAAAAATAAAATTACTTGATTATCAGGGATAATTTTCTCAGCAATCTGATAAATCATTATAGGAATATTTTCAACATTACCATTAGCTTGAATTATGCTACCATCCAAGATACTATTGAATGATAGATATGCTTGATCACCAAATGTTAATTTGCAATTGATTAACTTCTTTGAAGTTGTAGAAATTTTACTTTCATAAGAACAAAGCCCTTCCCCCTTCGGTAATTTCTTACCATAACTATCGAGCAAAGTAATATTTTTTATAGGACTTAGGTTTAACTGTGTTTCAATCTTATTTTCAAAAAAATCTACAATATACTTAGCAGATATTTTAGTATCTATTATAGGTTGATTATCTTTAGAAATTAAGGAAAAACTATCTATATCAACAATACTAACAAGCAATGGTTTGTTTCTTATATCATCAATAAAAAAACTGATTTTGAAATCGTTAATCTCACTTTGGGTGTTATGTGCTAAATCCATAAATATTTTATCGATTGACAAAATGTTATTTCTTATTTGTAAATTACCAATTCGTATTTTGGTATTTTTTTTATCGAGGTAAAATTCTATTGCCTTCTTAATAGGCTTATCTAAATACCCTTTACTCCCGCTTAATATTAATAAACTTAAAGTTACTACAACTATACAAACTATTACGCTTAGGCTGATGAAAAATCTTTTAATGAGCATCATTTTATTATTTAGTATTTGGTCAATTAATGTATACTTTTACCCAAACGTCATAATGAGCATCATTTTATTATTTAGTATTTGGTCAATTAATGTATACTTTTACCCAAACGTCATTGCGAGGAGCCGCCTTGCGGCAACGAAGCAATCCATATGACAAACTTCATGGATTGCCACGCTCACATACGTTCGCTCGCAATGACATCGGGTTAGGAGGCAACATCCTAAATATAGCATTATAGCATAACAAAGTTGTTGCACTAAGTATATAAGGATAATTAATGAATATTAAACTTCATGTTATAGGTACTGGTTACGTTGGGCTAGTATCTGGCGTAATGATGAGTTACCTAGGACACGACGTTACTTGTTTAGATAGTGATATTTCTAAGATCGACCAATTAAAAAAAAATATTTTACCAATTTATGAACCAAAACTAGCTGAATATTTACCGCCATTAGTAAAATCTGGTAAGTTACGATTTACAGCTAGCTATTCGGCTGAATTACAAAATTCACAAGCGGTATTTATTACGGTAGGAACACCGTCTCTACCTTCAGGAAAAGCTGATTTACAATATATATTTACTGCTATCGATAATTTATGCCCATGGATTAAAGATGATTGTTTGATTATTATAAAATCGACTGTACCTCCAACAACATGTAACCAAATTATTGATTATTTAAATAACAAGAATTTTAAATTTTCCGTTGCTTCAAATCCTGAATTTCTTAGAGAAGGTACTGCTATAGAGGATTTTTTAAACCCTGATAGAATATTAATTGGCACCAATAATAAACAGGCAGAAGATTTACTAAAAGAGATATATCGACCTTTGATTACCAAGAATATACCTATGGTAAGTACTGATTTGGTTACTGCAGAACTTACTAAATATGTCTCAAACGCTTTCTTAGCGACCAAAATTGCTTTTATTAATGAGATGGCAAATTTATGCGAGAAAATGGGAGCAAATACTAAAGACCTGTCTTGTGGGGTTGGACTAGATAAGAGAATAGGTAAAGAATTTTTAAATGTTGGACCCGGATTTGGTGGCTCATGTTTTCCTAAGGATATGTTAGCACTTGGACAAATAGCTAAACATTATCAATGTAATTTTCAAATAGTTAATTCTGTTATAAATAGTAATTATCAGAGACAATATGATATGGTAGATAAAATTCATGATATCATAGGCAACGATTTACATAATAGAGTTATTAGTGTATTGGGTCTGACTTTTAAGGCTGGTACGGATGATGTTAGAGAGAGTCCAGCTATTAAGATCGTCAAAATCTTAGTTGATAAAGGAGCAAATATTAGAGTCTTCGATCCGGTAGGTATGAATAATGCTAAAAAAGAAGTAAAAAATGTATTTTTTGCTGATTCAGCACTTAGTGCATGCAAAAATAGTGATATAATTATAGTGGCTACCGAATGGTCGGAGTTTAAAGATTTAGATTGGTCGCTTATTCGCCATCAAGTTAAATCTCCTATAATTCTTGATCTCAGGCATATTCTTGATGGAGATATGATAAAGGCTCTTGGATTTAAATATTATCTTATTGGTATAAAAGATGCAGTTTGATTTCATTCACTTAAGAGTACAAAGCTCATATTCATTTCTTGAGAGTGCTTTAACAATTGATCGTATAGTGGAATTAGCTAAATTGCATAAAATACCAGCAATTTGTTTAGCCGATAGGGGGAATTTATTTGGCTCGTTAGAATTTGCTCTAGCTAGCTGTAAAGCAGGAATACAACCTATAAATGCGGCAATTGTAAATATTGCTTTTACCGAGAATAGTTTTTGTGAAATTATGCTTATTGCCAAGGATGAAATTGGTTACAAGAATCTGCTAAAGGCGGTTAGTGATAGTTTTACTAAAAATGATCGTAAAATTTGCAATCATATTACTTTTGATGATTTAGTTAAGTACCAGGAAGGGCTGATTATTTTATCCGGTTATACTGATGGTATAATTGGTAAAAGTCTTATTGCTAAGGATAAGGAATTAGCCATTTTTTGGGCAACTAAGCTACAAAGCATTTTTGCTGATCGTTTCTATTTTGAGATTATGCGACATAATCTAGCAGTAGAACAATCTATAGAAGAAAGTTATATAAAAATAGCCAGTAATCTTGGTATTCCACTAGTTGCTACCAATAAAGTATTGTTTAGTGATGTTAATATGCATGATGCCCATGACGTATTATTATGTATATCTACTGGGGTTAGTAAAGAAGTGGAGGATCGTAAAAAGGTAAGTAACGAATGTTATTTTAAATCACCAAAAGAAATGCTAGAACTTTTTAGTGATTTACCTAATGCTGTACAGAATACGGTACATTTAGCCCAAAGATGCTATTTTATGGCACATGCTAATCCACCAATGTTACCAAATTTCTCTAGTCTAAATATTAATGAAGTAGACATAATTAAAAAAGAATCGACAGCCGGATTACTATTAAGACTTGCTACAAAATTTAAACGAGAAAATATTGCCATAGATGAGCAGGAAGATGTTAAACAGCAATATTTAACTCGTCTTAATTATGAACTAGATATTATTTGTCGAATGGATTTTTCTGGCTATTTCCTGATAGTTTCTGATTTTATAAAATGGAGCAAGCAACAAGGTATTATGGTAGGTCCTGGTAGAGGTTCTGGGGTAGGATCAGTAGTTGCGTGGAGTCTTTTAATCACTGATCTTGATCCTCTTAAGTTCGGTCTATTATTTGAGCGTTTTCTTAACCCAGAACGTATATCAATGCCAGATTTTGATATTGACTTTTGTCAAGAGCGACGAGGGGAAGTTATAAATTACGTATGTTCTAAATATGGGGATAACAAAGTTGGACAAATCATCACTTTTGGTAAGATGCAAGCAAAAGCTGTGATCAAAGATGTCTCACGAGTTCTTGGTTTACCTTATAAATATGCTGAATATTTAACTGATCTTGTACCATTTAATGCTGTTTCTCCTGTTACACTAAATCAGGCTATTAAGGAAATAAAGGAGTTAAGCATAGCAGCACGTGGTGAAGGTTTGTATAATTTAGATGGTCAAGAGGAGCTGATCAAACAAGTTCTGGACACATCTTTAGTACTTGAGGGGCTTAATAGACATGCTTCTACTCATGCAGCAGGAATTGTGATAGCTGGCAAAGATTTAGTAGAAATATTACCGGTTTATAAAGACCTAAACTCGGAAATGTTGGTAGTGCAATATTCGATGAAATATGCTGAGATTGCTGGTTTAATTAAATTTGATTTTTTAGGACTGCAAACTCTAACTGTCATTACTAAATGTTTAGAACTGCTAAAAGAGCAGAACATAAATATTGATTTTACTAATATGCTATTTGATGATCAAAAAACTTATGAAATGCTATGTAGTGGTCGAACTATTGGGGTATTCCAATTTGAAAGCAACGGAATGCAGGATAGTTTAAGGCGTCTTAAACCTGACTCCATTCAAGATATAATAGCGTTAGGAGCGTTATACCGTCCTGGTCCGATGGAGAACATCCCAACTTATATTGCTTGTAAACATGGTTTGCAACAACCGGATTACCTGCATAAGATGCTTAAACCAATTCTAGAAGAAACTTATGGAGTTATTATCTATCAAGAACAGGTCTTAGAAATTGCCAAAGAAATGGCAGGCTATAGTTTAGGTGGAGCAGATATACTTCGTAAAGCTATGGGAAAAAAAATAAAATCCGAAATGGCAGAACAAGAAGAAAGTTTTGTGAAAGGGGCAATAGCCAAAGGTATCTCACGTCAGCAAGCCCAATCCATTTTTGCAACGGTAGCTAAATTTGCTAGCTATGGTTTTAATAAAGCCCACGCATCAGCTTATGGAGTAATATCTTATCAAACAGCCTATCTGAAAGCTAATTTCCCAGCTGAATTCTTGGTAGTGTGCTTAAATCTTGAACTAAATAACCATGATAAAATCAATCTATTCATTCAAGAAGCCAAAAATAATAACATTGCTATTATCCCTCCTAATATCAATCTTTCCTCTGGTTATTTTAGTACTATAGCTACATCACAAGAAGCTGAAGAGTATGTCGAAAATCCTAAATCGATAATTTATGCCCTAGCTGCTATTAAAAGTGTTACGGTTGATTTTGGTAGAATATTAGTAGAAGAACGAGTTAAAAATGGTAAATTTAAAAATATTATAGATGTTATTGAAAGGCTACCGCTTAAATCAATTAATCGAAAATTATTAGAAAATCTTATTAAAGCTGGATGTTTTGATACACTACATTCTAATCGTAATCAGTTATTATTAAGTATCTCTAAACTTCTAGCTTATGCTTCTTCCTATCATGCCGAAAAAATTTCTGATCAATTTAGTCTGATTAAGGTAAGTTCCATAAATCAGCAAATTTTAATTGACGCAGAACCACTGGATAATAATACTGCATCTTGCTATGAATTTGAGGTATTAGGGCTGTTTATTACATTACATCCATTATCAAAACATCAAGATTTGCTATCCCGGCTTAATATTTCGACTTCAATTAATCTACAAAATGACTTTCTAGATGGTTCAAGTCAGATAAAGATAGCTGGTGTAATACAAAAAAAGGATTCACGTATGTCATCTCGTGGCAGGTTTGTCATTTTACAACTATCTGATCAATTTGGCATTTTTGAACTGACTATTTATAATGAAGAAATATTAAAGAATTTCGTTCATTTACTCGATGTTCAAAGTTTAGTGGTAGTGAGTTGTGATTTGTTTAAAGACGCTGGAGGAATAAGACTAATTGCTAAAAGTTTCGCAACTATTGATGATATAATAAATGAAGAACGATTAGAGATAAAACTGTACCCACAAAATCATTCTGAATTATGTCAAATAGTCGATTTGCTGAAAAAGCGTATTAACCCTGAACGTAATAATATCAGAATAATTTTATTGCTTAAGGTTAGTATAGATAATAACTTTACAGCTAAAATATGTTTACCAGAGATTTTGTCTCTAGAAACTGAAGATTTTGAATTTCTCAATCAATTTACGTCATGTTCTGCAAATTAATTTAAGGATATCTTTGCCAAACAGTATGATTCCATTGCCAAAACTCTACCGCCCCTTATCTTTATTAGAGTGTTTTGTGTTATAAGGGGTGGTATCGGGTTTAATAGTGTTGCTTACAGATATATCGTCTTTCTTTAGAACTTTTATTAGACGGTGATATAGTTTAGAACCCACTGTTTCTGTGCTATGAAACTTGCTTAATATTTTCTCTAATGCAGTCTTACTATTTTGCAATCCATCAGTTTTATTAGCTTTATCAATAGCTTGAATCGTCTCAACCCCATTTTGCATAAAAGCTTCTTTTTGTTCTTCAGGCGATTTAACAAATGATTCAATATATTTCCTAAGTCCTGCCCCTAACTTATTGATAGTTACAATATGTTCTGGATGGATAGTATGCTTTAGATCATTTGGAGAAGATTGTAATTCCGAATATATTTTGTTTGTACCAGCCTCTATAGTGGCAATGGTTTCAATTTGTTCAGTTGCTTCCTGCAAAGAATTATGTGGTAATTCATCTATTAACACATTCATTTTTTTAGCTTGCTGACCGAATTTATCTAAGTGAGGTTGTCCTTGATCATATTCAGCAGCATATCCTTTAGCAAGTTCGCCATGAGCATTGAGAGTGGTACCAATATTGCCTTTAAACTCACCAAAATTTTGTCCAATATCTTTTTCAGTTGGTGACAGTACATTTGTGGTATCATCATCCAAAGATACCTGTATTACTGTTTCTTGTTCTATGCCCATCTTTTTTACAGCTTTGGCAAGTTCAGAACCATATCGCGAATCAAAGCTAAAATTGAGCAGACTTTTTAAGCGATTTACTTCCTCTACAAATCCTTCCTTTGATTCACCAACAATATCAGCTATATCTGATTTAAATTTTTCTAATGGCATAAAAATATCTTTAATTAATGTTATTTATAGTCAATTCAGGAGAATTTGGGGCTAGGAGCGATGCCTATAAGTAATAGGCGAGCGACGAGTGACAACGCCCCCAACTTCTCATCAATTGACTACAGCTTGAGTAATTGATTGCTTCGACCATTACATGGTCTCGCAATGACACCTGAGGTTTGTGTAATCCTCGCAATGACAGGAATGCAATTCAAGCGTCATTGCGAGAAGGCGTAAGCCTCCTAAGCAATCCAAAAACAATAGATTGCACGACCTACTTACATGATACCGCAATGACTCTTATGTAGGGTACTATATATTTTTACCTAAAACTAAATCTTTTGTTACTATTGGTTTTAATGGTACATTGATGCTGATTACAAAATATCATTATTACTTCAAATTCTTTTAAAAATTCTCTACTAACAGTAATCTTATTGCCTTTACATTGGTTGTTACCTAGCAGATTAATATATATATCGACATTTTTACATATTTCTATGGTGGTCTCCTTTGTCTAGACAAAAATTTAGCAATTTAGAGATATAATTCCCATGAAATTATTATTGTCACTAT